>JBGSIY010000184.1:0-12352 GCA_041742275.1 Pirellulaceae bacterium
AAATGTAGCACTTGCTACATTTTGTTAATTGTAGCATTGGCTACATTTAATTGGGTTCCCTATTTTTGTGTGGGAGATGAATTTTTATGTTACGCAAACGATCTGGTTTTACACTGATCGAGCTATTAGTGGTGATCGCCATCATTGGCATTTTGGTGGGTTTGTTACTGCCTGCAGTGCAGCAAGTGCGCGAGGCGGCGAGGCGAACGAGTTGCAAGAACAACATGCGGCAGTTGGGGTTGGCACTACTTAATTATGAGAGTGCCCAGCAGCGTTTTCCTCCGGGATACGCGACGACAGCGACTCGCGATGGGACGCTTCCAGCAGGCGTTTATATTGATAGTCAGACTTGGGATGCGGCACCGGGTTGGGGTTGGTGCACCTATTTGTTACCGCATATTGAGGGAAATAACTTGTATGAGGGTTTGGATTTGCGTTTGCCGATTTGGACTGCTCAACATCGTGCCCTGATTCAACAGCAGTTGCCAGTTCTGCTTTGTCCCTCGGCGTCTGGCGATCAACAGGCCTTCCAAGTCGTCGATGGGGCCTCGACTCCCTATTCGCCTGATGGCGTGACCCCACTTTTATTGGGACGCTCTCATTATGTGGCGAATCATGGTCAAGAGTCAGGATGGACTGAATGTGGTGCGGCCCTGACAGCGTTGGTGTTCACGGATATCTATACGAGTCAGACCGCGACGATCGACGTTTACGGTGATGCCACACGATTAGCCGACGGTCCCTTTTTTCGAAATTCCCGAACGCGTGTTTCTGATGTGACGGATGGGCTGAGCAACACAATTTTTTTGGGTGAGCATTCGTCCCGGTTGAGTGATAAAACCTGGGTGGGGGTGATCCCAGGAGCCAGCATTCATCCCCGCTTATCGACACCGGAGAACAGTCCTGATGCGGCGGCAACGATGGTTTTGGTTCATGCGGGTCCCGCGGGGGGGGAGTTGGACATTACGGGATTCCCGCTGATTCATCCGATCAATTTCCCCACGATGCATGTGGGACAGATGTTTGCCGAGCATCCGGGGGGCGGGAACGTTGTATTTGGTGATGGATCGGTTCATTTTTTTTCTGAGTCGATCGATTTAATTGTGTTTGCAGAGTTGAGCAGCATGGACGAGGGTGAGATTCCAGGGGAGTGGCAATGAGCAGGCAAAATGTTTTAGTGGGTGTGGCTCTGCTGGGAATGGTCGCCCTGGCTTGGGTTTGGTTTGGCTCACGTGGTTATGGACCGGTGGGAGAACAAGCCTATTCCGTGGCGACAGCCTTGTACGCCGTTTGCCTGGCTCAAGACGAAGAGCGGTTGAAGGGAGTTGTGATGTTGATGGAACGGGACGACATCGCAAAAAACATGACGGAACAAGAAACTCGTTGGCTGCAATCCATTATCGGACGGGCGAAATCTGGGAAGTGGGAGCAGGCAGCCAATTCCGCGAGGCAAATGCTGAAGGATCAAGTAACGCAATAAAAAAATTACCGCCGAATAACTTTGTCGGCCGGCGGTAAAAAAACGTAGGGTGGCGTTAAAAAACATCTCGTGCATTGTGACAACGAAGTATGAGGGCGGAATGTAGTGGATCTTGCAAAAGATCCCGACACCACAGGAACTTTAGCAAGATCCACTACCTTAAAATCAAGCTGCCCTAAAGCCACGCTGCTTTAAATTCGAGCCGTGACAACGTATAAGAAAAACAGAATGCGCTTTCGAAATTGTCGCCGTAATTTTATTTTTCTTTCAGCAGGCGTTGCACGAGGTCGGCGACGGTTTTGTCGCCTTTCGCCCCCTGCCAATTCAATTCACCTTGCCACCAAAAACGAATGTAGCCCCGTCGATCGATGACATAGACAGTGGGCCACATGGTATTGGACCATTCTTTCCAATTTAAACTTTGCAAGTCCAAAAGAACGGGATAATTCATCTGATCCTTTTGGGCCGCTGCTCGAATCTTTTCGGCATCATGTTCGGCTTTGGTTTCTGGCGTTTGGATACCGATGATCACGACGTCTTTTCCCCGAAAGGTTTGATTCCATTCGTTGTATCTGGGGAGGTTACGTTGGCAGTTGATGCATTGAAACGCGTAGAAGTGAACGATCACGACCTTGCCTCGCAGATCGGCCAGTGATTTTGCCGGCGTTTCTACCCAGCCGTCGGAAACGATCAACTCGGGGGCCATCGGATAGATGCGTTCCAGCTTGGCCGTTTCAAACGCGGGTCCAGTGACTTGAACGAGTTTCTCGCGTTGTGTGGGATTGAGCGATGCAAAAACTTCGGCGTTTTCCTTGGTCGTCGCGGAGGCGAGTTCTTTCTGTGCGTCCGCCGTGGATTCTCCTTTTTGCATTGAGTCGGCAATACGGGCCGAGATGCTGTCGGTTTGACTGGCCAAGTCATTGAGGAGTCGAACTTGTTCGGGAGTGAGTCCAACGAAGCTGGCAATATCGGGGCGAAACAGCATCCGCACCGCTTGAGCCTGCGCCTCCAATTGTCGCAATCGGGCGAGGGCGGCAGGGGAACATAGTGTTGTCAGCTTTTCCATCAACTTGTTTTCCAAGGCGGCTAGGGTTTGGCGTCGTTGGGGCAACGGCAGGTTCCTGGCTCGCCACCAATCGCCATCGATTTCGCCAAAGAAACTTTCCAGTTCATTGACTTGCCCTGGCGTCAGCTTTAATTCGTCTTGGACTTCAGCCGCATGAATTAGGGACAGCAATGTCTGGGGGACTTGTTCCAGTTCGGCGGCAACGGTTGCCCATGGGGGAGTTGTTTCCTGGGGTTGAACACCGACCTCTGGACTGAGCAACGAGTGAACACCTGCGGAAATGGGTCGATCATTTTCGTGCCCGAAACTGGCAGCGGGAGGAAACCCGATAGCGCTCCCCAGCAAACTGCAGGCGAAGGGGAAAAAAAATAGTGGGAGCGGGCGCAATCGTGTTTTCAAGTCAAACCTGTTTTTCATTGTAAAAACCTTTGATTAATTTGCCCCGCTTTATTGTAGCCGATTGCCTCGCTTTGGCGAGCCTTGGGGGAACCCATGTGAAACGTCGAATAAATCGGTTGAGTTATGGCGGCTGAAATTTATTTTGTTCGAGTAGGGGCGAGATTTTTCCTCATCGCCTTCAGTTCTACCAATTGAGCATGCTCGGGGCGTGATTTATAAAACGGATCAAGCGGGTAACAACCGGATACTAAGCCGTGACGGGGTGCGGTGGTGCACTCACTGAACGTTCGGCAAATCAATTCCCGTTGGAGGGGTCGTCCTTGTAATACATGCGTGGGAAGTTCGGGATAGGATAACACCATCCGCCCGATTCCCACCGAGTCAGTCCAACCCTGACGCACGGCCCCTTGGGCCACATGGGGCAGCCAATCTTGCAAATAAGAGTAACCCGATCCCACGATCACCATCTGGGGAAACAGGGATTTGAGTTCTCGCGTGACCGCCATTTGACGAAAGACGCCCAGCAGAGGATCCTCGGGTGGTAGGTAGCCATCGGAGGGTGGAAAGGCGGCAGGGCGTTGGATGTGTGGGTTGTAATAGGGACTGCCCGCAGTTGTGCACAATAATTCGATGCCCAAGGTTTCCATAAGTTGAACAAAACGGATGGGTTCCGTTAGATCAATTCCGATTCCGCTGCCGTCACCACCAAATGCGTAGGAGTACTCGTCGTGATGTGTGGGTTGTCCCACGCCGCCGCTACCCTCGATGAAAGGGATAAAGTCAAAGGCACTTAAACGAACCCCCAATTTCAAACAAGGAGACTCGGCTTGAATTCCAGCGACGATGTTTCGGAGGAATCGCGTTCGGTTTTCGAAAGAACCACCAAATTCGCCCAATCGATCAAAACCGGACAAGAGTTCGTGTCCTAGGTAGCCGTGACAATGTTTAATATCGACCCAAGAAAATCCCGCTTGTTCGGCAAGTCGCGAGGCGGTTACAAAATTTTCGATTAGCTGCCAGAGTTCGGCGTCGCTGAGAATGGCTGTTTTGGGATCCGTGCCAAATCTTTTATCCAACAGGGGGTGAGCGTATCCTGTACGAGAAGCCCATTGTTTCCCTTGAGGTTTGGCGAACCGACCTGAGTGGGTGAGTTGCAAGCCAATGGAAAGATCATCGGTGGATTGAAAACGTTCGGCATGTGCCGCCACCAGCCTTTCGCGCAGTTTGGCTAGCTCGCCGACGGAGGCGGGTGAGATCAACAATTGATGGGGATTGGCTCGACCGTCGGGATGTACGGCCACCGCCTCACCGCCACAAATTAACTTCGCGCCACTGCGTCCAAAATTTTCCCAGCGGCGTTGCGTCAACTCCGTCGGTTTGCCGTCGGTTGTTCCATCCCAGCCCTCCATTGGCAAAATGCAAAAGCGATTTCCAATGTGGTGCGATTGGGTTTTAATTGGCGCGGCCAGCGGGCTTGTCGGCGCTGATTCTAGCGCTTCTTCAATAGGAAACGGCGTCTGAAGTTGACGACAATGGTCGGCAAACTGCGCGGGAGTTTTTAGTTTGGCAATCTTGGGGTAGTTGCTCATCATCGAGACCGGCAATTGTGTAGAAGGCTGACAATTTCTTTTAAGATTTCCAGGTCGGATTCCGGTCGTCGAGGGCTGAGGGGATGAGTGCGATTGGTTCCGATCCAATTTTGCAAGTGCAAGATCATGGCCGCCGTATGCTTATAAGCGGGGACGGGGTGGCGGAAGGCGAAATGCCCCAGGTATTGGAGCGTATCGTTCAATTGGAAGAAATTGGCGTCGCCCTCTAGCCAAAACCGATCGCGGAGAGCGAACAGATCGGGGGCCATGGTGCTGAGGCCCAGCAAGTAGTCGCTGCCATACATGACCATATCAATCGCCAAGTCGTTTCCGGTCAGGACCATGAAGTCCGGGCGAAGCTCGTTACGCAGGATCAACCGTTCCCATTCCAGATCGCGCCGCAGCGACGAATGTTTCGCGCCGATGCAGGCCGGAATCCCCAGAAGTTCGCGATAGATGTCCACCGAATAAATGCGTCCACAGGGGGCGAACATGGTGCCGAGTTCGAAGGCGATGAATCGGTCACAACGCGAGGCAATCGCTTGATAGGCCCGTAGTGTCTCCGCATCTCCGGCATGGACCAACCCGTACGACTGCATCACCACGGGAGTCCCCCCCGCTTGCTGGACGCTATCCATTTGACGCGCATAAGCTGGGAGGTCAAACGTTGAACCGGGTTGGTCAACAACGCTGACTCCCGCGACAAAAGGGCGTTGTTGGCAAACCTCGCTGGTGAGCGTCAAAACGTGTTGTCGCGTTGATTCATCGAGCAAATTGGCGTAGCCCGTGTCCATGTTGATGGCGGGAATCAAACCGCAATTTGCAGTGCGAGCAACATGGGCCGCAAAAGCTTGCCAATCAACAGTGTCTTGGTCGGTAAAGGGGAGCAGGATCGCCGACATGCCGGTAATTTTGCGTCGAGGTCGAATTAAATTCAAAGGCGATTCAGATAATTCCATCGGCTGTCCATTTTACAAGAGAAAAAAGGTTTCTTGGTTGACGATTTTTGTGTTGGCCTTTTGTGTGGACGTAAGGAACAATCATAGCAGAAATGGAAGGGTACTTTTTCGCGGCTGGCGTGATGTCATGGCGATGGAAGTCCCGTGGAATACGTTGATTCATGGGAGGAACGAATTTGTTTTCCCGCGTAAATTCATTTTTCTGATAGAGAACGATTGGTTGTTTCGTCAGGCGGGGGTGTAGAATGGAACGCGAAATGGCAAGCGGCCCTTTATCTAAGACCGTGTTGCTAAGGAAACGAAATGAGTTTTGAATTGAGGGCGGACGAGGGCAATGCAAGCCAAGACATCGTTGAAACATCGCGGGAATTTACTGGCGCAGGCCGATCAGCAGTTAGTGGTACTCCAACCTCATGACTCAAGTCACTGTTTTCAAACGCGACTCAACCAACAGAGTGACCCGGTCCTGGGGAGTGACCACAAACTCCGTCCCCACTCGATTGAGATTCTGCAATTGAATTTAGGGAAACTTTGCAATATGACCTGTGCTCACTGTCATGTCGACGCGGGTCCTGATCGCCGTGAGATTATGAAACGAGAGACAGTGGAGACTTGTTTGGAAGTGTTGCACCAGCATCCGCAAATCGGAACCTTGGATTTAACCGGAGGGGCACCTGAGATGAACCCGCATTTCCAAGAATTGGTTGTGGCGGCTAGGGGGTGGGGGCGACATGTGATCGATCGGTGCAATTTGACGATTCTTCTAGCCCAAGGATTCGAATATTTACCGGAATTTTTGGCGGAAAATCGAGTGGAGATTGTCGCGTCACTTCCATGTTATTTGGAATCGAACACCGATGCGCAACGGGGCGAGGGAGCTTATCAGCAATCGATCGAGGCTCTGTTGAAACTCAACGCGTTGGGCTACGGCGATGATTCAGGGGAACGGATATTGACCCTCGTTTACAATCCCGTGGGCGAAAGTTTGCCTCCGGATCAGTCCGGATTAGAAACCGACTATCGACGCGAACTATCGTCGCGATTTGGGATTCGCTTTAACCGCCTGTTCACGATCACGAATATGCCCGTCAGTCGCTATCTCGAATATTTGGTGCGCACGGGACATTTTGAACGTTACATGCAAACGCTGGTTGACGCCTTTAATCCTGCTGCGATAGCAGGGTTGATGTGTCGCAATACCTTGTCGGTAGGTTGGGACGGCAATTTGTATGATTGCGACTTCAATCAAATGTTGGAATTGAGCGTGACGCCGTCGAAAGTTCGAAACATCAGTGATTTTAATTTTGAGACCTTGGTCCACCGCGAAATTGTTGTGGGACAACATTGATTTGGCTGCACGGCGGGAGCGGGTTCGGGGTGCCAAGGTGCGATTGAAATCGGCACGTGCCGATGAGAGTTCGACCGTTGCCAGTGCCACCGTTGCCAGTGCCATAGAGGAAACGTGTTTGTCCGTTAACAGGCGATAAAGAACTGGCCGCTGCCGTGCCAGCGCGATGGGACGTGAGTGGAGTAGGAATTAAATACGTTTGAATTTTTTATCGAGATCTTCACGAGAAAACACGAGGGCGGTGGGGCGACCGTGGGGGCAATGGTGAGCGTCGCGACACAGGTCACGGAAGGCGATCAGGTCGTGAATTTCCTCGCGCGACAGGCGATCCCCAGCCTTGATGGCCGCCTTGCAAGCGATCATGTGTAGCAGTTCATCCAGCAGGTCGGCAGGGCCCAGGGCCGAGCCGTCGGTCATGAGTTTGTCGATAACATTCCGCAGCATTTCGGCGGGGTTGTGGTTGGCCAACATGGCGGGATAGGACGACACCAAAACGGTGTCGCCGCCAAAGGGTTGGACATCGATGCCAATTTTCTTGAGCGTTTCGTGTTGCTCCAACACGGCGGCGACTTCGGCTGGCGGAAGCGTCACCGGTTCAGGAACGAGTAAACGCTGCGTTTCCAACTGGCCGCCAAATATTTTTTCTTTGAGTTGCTCGTATAAGACGCGTTCGTGCAAGGCGTGTTGGTCGATCACGACCAGGCCTTCGTCAGTTTCTGTGATCAGATAAGTGTCATGTACCTGCAGGGCAATGGTGCGGTTGGGGGCAGAAGGGTGCGCGTGCGAAAATGGCCGATCTGAATTGTTTGCGGCTGCAGATGAGGGGGCGGCATCGCCAGTTGTGTTCGCTGGATCATTTGCCGTGGAAAACTCATTTAATGGCCATGAGGGATGCTGCGGTGTCGAGGAAGACGGCGAAGAGGGTAAGGGGCGTGTCGAACCGGAACCCAAGAAGGGGCGGTCCAGCCAGTCGCGCGTCGGTTGTTGTGGGAAGGAAAGTCGTGGTTGAGATTCCGGTTGTCCGGGGCGCAGAGAATAGGGGCGTTGGCGGTCGTCGGGATAGGGGAGGGGAGGGGCTACTGAACCGGGCAAATGGGCACCGAACGAACTGGAACCGGGCGAACTCGATTGAGGAAGTTGCGCGTCCCGATTTTGTTGTAGGTTGCCGCGAGCGGTGAGGTCCGTCGTTAAAAATTTGTTGCGCAAGGCGCCGAGGAGTTGGCTGTAGATGCGTCCGCCGTCTTGGAAACGAACCTCCAATTTTGCGGGGTGGACATTCACATCGACGGCATCATAAGGCATCTCAAGTCGCAAGAAGCACAACGGAAATCGTCCGGTCATGATCAGCCCGCGATAGGCTTCGGTCAACGCGTGTTGCAAAGCTCGATCGCGAATGTAACGTCCATTGAGAAACAAATATTGCATCCGATTGTGGGAGCGAGTCACTTGAGGGTCCACAACAAAGCCGGAGAGACGAATGTTTTCGTTTTGGCTGTCGATGGGAATCAAGGCGTCGCCGATTTCCGGTCCGAAAAAGTCGCCGATCCGCACGGACCAATCGGACGTAGGGGCCAATTGATGTTGGACTTTGTTGTTGTGCAAGAGCGTTAGGTGGCAGTCGGAGTTAGCCAAGGCGATGCGGGTGAAGGCTTCGGAGATATGAGCCATTTCCGTTTGAGCCGTCCGCATGAACTTGCGTCGGACGGGGGTATTGTAGAATAGATTTTCGACAGTGATTGTGGTTCCCACGGGGCCGCCGCAGGGTTCCACCGGAGCGGCGTGTCCACCGCGGACCAGCAGTTCGTACGCGCTTTCTTGGTCCACCGTTTTCGACTTGAGAGCAAACTCACTAATTTCCGCAATGGAGGCGAGAGCTTCTCCGCGGAAGCCAAAAGTACCGACGCGAAACAGATCATCAGCGCTTTCGATTTTACTGGTTGCATGACTCGTGACAGCCAGCATGAGTTGGTCGTGGGAGATTCCGCTGCCGTTATCCGTAACGCGCATCAAATCCAGTCCGCCGTTTTCAACCGCGACCTCCACGCGATCGGCGCCGGCATCGATCGAGTTCTCGAGCAGTTCCTTGATGACGCTGGCGGGGCGTTCAATCACTTCACCCGCCGCGATTTTATTAATCACGCTGGCCGTCAATTGGCGAATCGGCCGTGTCGATTTTGTTAACTCAGTCGTCATCAGATGTCGCATCGTCTTCGGGATTAGTTTTACGGTATTCCAATAGTTTGCGATAAAGATTGCGTTCGCTGATCTGGAGGATCTCCGCTGCCGCCTTTCGATTACCGCTGGTATTAGCCAGAGTCGTTTCGATAGCCCAGCGTTCGATTTCGGCCATGGATTTGCCACGCAAGGCGAACGTATCATTATAGGCTTCGTGTGTCTCGGCGGGGAGTCTGGTTTGCTCCGGCGAGGACCCGTTGGAGGCGCTCGCGCGTGGTAGGAAAACACCGATATCTGCTGGTGGGAGTTCTTCCAGCAAATCGGGAGAAAGGTCATCGATATCCAGAGCCCCGTCGTAGTCCATCACCACGAGGCTTTCGATGACGTTTTTAAGTTGGCGCACATTGCCACGCCAGCGGTATTCAAGTAGCCATTTGCGAAGGGCTGGCGAGAAGCCTTGGATGTTTTTGTTGTTTTTTTTTGCCGCTTGTTTGCGAAAAAAATCGGCTAGGGGAAGAATGTCATCGCGACGTTTTGCTAGCGGGTCCAAGTGGACAGTGACAATTTTTAGGCGGAAGTACAGGTCACTGCGAAAGCGACCTTCCTCGATTTCTTTTTCGAGATTCTTGTTTGTCGCCGCGAGGACACGGACATTGACATCGAGAGGTTTATTGTCACCGACGCGAGTGATCTGACGTTCCTCGAGGACGCGGAGCAATTTAATTTGAGTAGGCATGGGCATGTCGCCGACTTCGTCCAAGAAGAGAGTTCCCCCGTCGGCATATTCAAATTTGCCCAATCGATCTGTGATGGCATCGGTAAAAGCGCCGCGGACGTGTCCGAACAATTCACTTTCGACTAAGTGTTCGGCGACGGCTGCAGTATTAATGGCCACAAAGGGTTTTTTCTTACGTGGGCTATTTTGGTGTATAGCCTGGGCAATGACGTCTTTTCCCGAACCCGTTTCGCCTGTGATCAAAACGCCGACGTCAGTGGGGGCGATGCGGCGAAGTCGATCCACGACCCCTTTCATGCTATCGCTGGCATAAATTAGGTTTTCGAAACCGAATCGTTCGTCGAGACGAACATGGAGTTCTTGATTTTGTTTTTTGAGTCGTACCGATTCGGCCGCTTTGGCCGCTACGGCTTGGAGTCGTTTGTGGGTAATCGGTTTTTCCAGAAAATTGTAGGCCCCCTCCCGCATGGCCTCGACGGCCCGGGGGACGGAGGCGTGCCCTGTCACCATGATCACCTCGGCATCAGGCAGGGTCGCTTTGGCCTGTTGCAGGATCTTCATTCCGTCCAGGTCGTTCATCATCAGATCCGTAATCACCAAATCGTAGGTGTTTTGGCTGATCTGACGCGAGCCTTCCTCGCCGCTGTAGGCTGTTGTCACAGAAAAACCGACACGTTCCAGGCTCTCCGTCATGGCTTGAGCAAGATCGCGGTCGTTATCGACGACCAAAATTTTGGTCGACTTCATGGATTGGGTGGAATTTTCATTCATGGAATTGATGATACAAAATAAATAAGCATTGGTCGATGACGTATGAGGGCTCGGAAGTGGATGAGGAAAGCCCAAGAAAGCCACTTGAAAAGTGACATTTGTTGGCCAAGCGATGCTGATTATGGTTAGAATAGAGGAAGGTAAGAAAACTCTGCAGGGAAAGCAGAGAGGCAAAGTTTGACAGTTTTAACGACTATCAATATGTTGATCTCATGTTAATGAAGTCCCATCGATTCGAAATAAAGAAAATGATCATGAAACGTTCGGCCCGTCCGGGATCGGCCAAGATGGCGATGATCATCGCGCTGTTGCTGTGCACCACCGTGGTTGTTGCTTATTACTGGTTCCAAGGACTCAAAAAAACGGAAAACAAATCGCAACTGGCCCTAACGTCCAACGTTATCCAAGGCGAGTTTTTGATGTCTGTCACGGAGTCGGGAGACGTCGAGAGTAGCAGCAATGTGGAAATTCGCTGTCGAGTAAAATCACAAGGACGTGCCGGAACCGTGGTCTTGAGGGTGATTCCGGAGGGGACCAAAGTCAAAGAGGGAGATTTCTTGTGCCAGCTCGACGATTCGCTATTTCGTGATCAGTTAGTCGAGCAGCGGATTCAGGTGGCCAAGGATTTGGCGTCGCGAATTCAATCGGAAAGCGATTTGGCGACGGCTCAGCAAGTGCTCGAAGAGTTTCGCAACGGCGTTTATGAACAGGAGCGGGCGGCGTTGGGGGCTGAAATTGCGTTGGCAAACGAGACGGTCCGACGAGCCCGTGATATGCGGGGTTATAGTCAACTTTTGAACCGCAAAGGTTTTGTGACGAAAACCCAATTGGAAGCCGATGAATTCGCGGTAGAAAAGGCCGAGTTGGAGTTGAGCTTGGCCCAACAAAAACTAGAAGTCTACGAACGTTTCACTCAACCGCGAACGATTGCTGAATACGAGGCGGAAATTCAAAAGCAAACTGCCAATTTGGAAGCAGCCCAGTTTACCTACGAACTCAGCACCAATCGAATCAAGGAAATTGAAGAGCAGATCGCCCGATGTCGTTTGACGGCTCCCAGCGAGGGGACGTTGGTTTACGCGAACGAAGTCGATCGTCGCGGAGATGCTTCGTTTGTGATCGAAGAGGGAGCGACCTTGCGGGATGGACAACCCATTTTTTATCTGCCTGATCCGACTCGCATGCAAGTTCGCGCCGCCGTAAATGACTCCAAAATCAATTTGGTCAACGAAGGGCAACCCGTCACCATTCGTCTGGATTCACAGCCCGAGATACCAATTCAAGGTGAAGTGACTCGCGTGGCGCCTTATCCCTTGCCAAGGCGTTGGTTCCAAGCTCCCATTGAATATGAAGTTGTCGTGACGATTATGGAGCAGTCCGAGTTGGTGCGTTCCGGCCTGAGAGCCAAGGTTGAAATTTTGGTCGGTGAAATTCCCGATGCCATTCAAGCCCCCGTCGCGGCTGTCTTGGAAAATGAAAGCGCAAATTTTGTATTGGTAAAAACGGTCAAAGGCTTAGAGGCCCGTCCTGTAAAAATCGGTTCAAATAATTCCTCGCATGTCGTGATTCTCGAAGGGTTGGCGTCGGGAGAAGAAGTTCTGATTGACCCGGAAAATTATCGAGAGCAAGTCGTGTTTCCCACCGTTGTTGCCAATCCACAACCTTAGCATCATTGCTGCGTGGATAGAATCCGCGGCGCGAATAGGAAATTGACCATGTTCTCCTCCACGCTCTGGAAATTGGGTTTCAAAAGCTTAACCCTGCATCCAATGCGTTCGCTGTTGACCGTTTTGGGGATTTTTATTGGAATCGCCAGTGTGATTTGGTTG
>JBGSIY010000185.1:0-1659 GCA_041742275.1 Pirellulaceae bacterium
GCGATGGACTCCAGTTCGGTGAAATCCCCATCCGCGTGATCATGGAATCGCGAACGCAAACCTCGATTGAATCTCGCCATGAAAAAGTGGTCGATCTGGGCATGGCTCCTCATGAGCTGGAGCGTGGCAAAAAAGAACCAGTGGAAGAAATCGAATACGACGAAATTGAATACGATGAAATCGAGTATGATGATTCGGAATAAGGGCAGCGATTGGCCAGATGGAAGTTAAAAAAACAGAAAGGCATCGAGTCGGGTGACGAATTTAAAAATTTCCCCAGAGACTTGTCCCCCTCCAGAAACCCTGCGTTGGATTGGAGGTCACGACGGCCAACTCTTCTTAATTGACCAAACTCGGTTACCGGGAGAACTTGTCGAAATCGAGTGTCATAATGTGGAGCAAGTCTGGCAGGCAATCAAACGCTTGGCAGTTCGCGGGGCACCGGCTATTGGCATTGCCGCTGCCTATGGTGTCGTTTTAGGGGCTGGCGTGCAGTTGCGGCAAACGGGCTGGCTCACGGACGAAGCAGTCGCGACCATCTGTGATCATCTGGCTACCAGCCGACCCACGGCCGTCAATTTATTTTGGGCTCTGGATCGTATGCGGGCAAAAAACGCGGAAGCTTTCGCCAGCCAGGAAACAGCCGCCCCTTCGCCCCAACAGATCTTGGCCGCGTTACTGGACGAAGCCATTGCCATTCACGAAGAAGACCGAGAAATGTGCCACGCCATTGGCCGACACGGCGTTCCCTTGCTCCAGGGTGTGCAAGGCGTCCTGACTCACTGCAATGCGGGCGGTCTGGCGACGGCCGAATACGGAACGGCGCTGAGCGTTTTCTTTACGGCACAGGACCAAGGGCAAGAATTGCACGTGTACGTGGACGAAACACGCCCCTTGTTGCAGGGAGCCCGACTGACCGCCTGGGAACTGATGCAACGTGGGATTCGCGCCACCCTGATTTGCGATTCGATGGCCGCACAAGTCATGCGGGAGGGACGCGTGCAGGCCGTCATCACGGGGGCGGATCGCATTGCCGCCAATGGTGACTCAGCCAATAAAATCGGCACCTATGGTTTGGCGATTCTCGCCCGCTTCCATGGAATTCCATTTTACATCGCAGCCCCTAGCAGTACTTTCGACTTGAACATCGAAACGGGGCAGGCTATTCCCATTGAACAACGGGACCCCAAAGAAATCACCGAAGGGTTTGGCAGACGAACAGCTCCGGCCAACGTCGACGTCTACAACCCCGCCTTCGATGTGACACCTGCCAATTTAATTGCCGGTATCATCACCGAACGTGGCGTGATTCAACCCGTAACACCGGAAAATATCAGAGTGATGCTGGGCTGACCCACCAAGCCCAGCTTGTGCGATTGCACAAGCTGGGCTTGGTGTCAGAGTCCCGTTTACGCTGCCGCTCGCATCTTCACGAGCGGCATCTCAGTACGCCGGCGAACTTACGTCGGCAAACTTACGTTAGTGCGTCGGCAAATTTACGTTTTAGGGTTGGTGGCCATCCCTGAGACAACAAACAGCGGCCAAGGACAGCACCCACGCCCGGACTCTTGATCCTGACACATTACGAGAAACGGCCCTGAAATTATTCGGTATCAGTGGGTGGAGTGGAGATTTGACGCATCACCTCGACATGCTGTT
>JBGSIY010000186.1:0-5516 GCA_041742275.1 Pirellulaceae bacterium
TGTCGGTGTTGTAGGCATCAATTACGTAATCGCGAAACCGCCAGGCATGCGGGAACATCAGGCTTCGCCCACCACCGCTTGATTCGGCGAAGCGGGCCACGTCCAACCAATGCCGCCCCCAACGTTCACCAAAATGTGGCGAAGCCAGCAGTTCATCGACCAACTTGGCGAGATCGTCTTCCAACGAACCCGTGCTATGGAGGAACGAAGTCATTTGGGCTTCTGTCGGTGGCAAGCCGATCAACGCCAAATAAATCCGCCGCACCAGTGTCTCGCGGTTCGCATCCGCAACGGGCTCCAAACCGGCTTGGTGCAGACGCTGCCAAACGAAAGCATCAATCTCGGAACGAACCCACTCGTCCGATTTAGCAAAGTCGGCAACGTCAATTTTCTGCAGCGGACGAAACGACCAGAAACTCTTGCCCGATTCAATATCAATTTCAGCAACCGGCTGTGTTGAACCAAGGGTTCGTGGGTCAGGAACGCCCATCTCAATCCACTTCCGGAACAACTCGATTTGTTCCGCCGGAAGTTTTCCTTGCGGCGGCATCTCCAGTCCGTCGTAGGCAATGGCCTCCATCAACAGACTGGCTGCCGCATCACCCGGGACGACCGCAGGTCCTGAATCGCCACCCGTCATCATTTCCAGTCGCGATGTTAGACGCAATCCACCTCGCAACTTCTGCTCATTGTCACCATGACATTCCAAACAATGTTCGACCAACAATGGTCGAATGTGCGTTTCAAAAAAATCGATCTCATGATCGGCAAATGGCGCATCCTGAGCGGCCAACGAGCCGCTGATCAACAGCGAACTGCAGGCCGCAAAAACCAACATCGTCCGTTTTGCAAGTTTTAATAGTGTGGAGCTCATACCTTTAATATAGCTCACAGCGCATCGGGATGCACGACTATTACGTCGTCAAAGACATGCCTGGCCCATCTGCAAAAAAATCGCCCACCCTGTAGTGGTGAATCCTTCGCTCCTCCGAGTTCGACTCGGGGGAAGCCTGGATTGCCCACTACCCCGTACCCGCTAATCGCTATCCTGGCTCGGCAACAAAGCAAAGCGTTTCGTAAGTTTCATAATCCAGTGATTGATCACGAACCTCTCGTTTCAACCAAAGATACCCACTAAAATTTCGGACTAGCCCTTCATAAAGAGCAACGGGTTTCAGTCAACAATGGGTCATGCGAATCCAGCGAACAAACCAACCGACATCAACCGACTAACAAACTGTGTCGGCGACATAGTTTTAGAGGCGTGATTGCGTGAGAGTTCACTCTATTTCCGCAGTTGAATCAATCGGACACGATACCCTCGGTCGGTTTGGTAGATCCATAACCTTCAACCCTCTGACGTGCTATGGCCAGCGGCTTCGCATTGCCTCGCCGCACCCGAAAACGGGGTGCCTCGACCCCTGCTGGCATGGGTGCCCAAATCCATGAATGTTCCATTAATCCAAATCCACTCCATCGGTTATCATGCTGATTCGAACTCACTTCGCACGATAATTGCCCCTTGATAGTTAACGGAGGGGCCGGTCGTTCGAATATTTCGGCACCTGCTCGGTGGTGCCTCTGTTAAATCACTTTGAAGACAAACTTATATGTCGCTGGAAACATTAGTAACGTCCCCACATTGTCTCGATCATCCACTCGTAAATGAGATCGCGAGCATGGGTCCGGCGCAAGCGATCGCGTTACTGGACCCCTTGTCCGATGCCGAAGCGAGCCGCATTCTGGAAAAATTGAGCCCCGCTATCTCGGAAGATATTCTGCTAGCATTGTCAGAGGAACGTCGACAAGCCTTGATCAGTGCGGCTCCCAAGTCAACGGGAAAACAGTGGGCGGTCAACTTTACCTGCCCCGAAGATTCGATTGGTCGCCTGATGGAGTCGCCTCACGCCATCTTTCGCCCTGAAACGACAGTCGAAGAAGCGATCGAACGAATTCGAAAGTTGGTTAAAAATGTTTTTGTCACTTACGGCTTTATTGTGGATCAACACGATCGCCTGATCGGCTTGATTGTCATGCGGGATCTCCTGTTGGCAGACCGTTACGCGCGGCTGGAACAAATTATGCTGCGTAACCCGTTTGCCTTGCACGTTAATCAGACGGTTTTAGCGGCGATGAAATTGGTGGTGAGTAAACACTTTCCCGTTTACCCTGTATGCGATTCCGACGGGAAACTGGTCGGCACCTTGCGCGGCCGAACACTCTTCGAGGAGCATGCCATCGAAATCAGTGCTCAAGTCGGCTCGATGGTGGGTGTGGAGAAAGAGGAGCGGTTATCAACGCCGTGGCAAACAAGTCTGCGGTTTCGACATCCATGGCTGCAACTGAATCTTTTGACGGCGTTTGTGGCAGCTGGAGTGGTTGGCTTCTTTCAATCCACGATCGACAGCATGGTGATCTTGGCAGTGTTCCTACCCGTGTTAGCCGGTCAATCGGGAAACACAGGTTGCCAGTCTATGGCAGTCACACTTCGCGGTCTGACACTGGGGGAATTGAAGTCGGGTCGCGAAAGAGCCTTGGTGACCAAAGAGGGGATGCTCGGACTCCTAAACGGTACATTGGTGGGACTCACGTCCGGATTGGGAATGATGATCCTGGCCTTTTTACAAAACAATCCCCAAGCGTTTTGGCTGGGAGTGATCGTATTTTTTGCGATGATGGGCAGCTGTATTATCAGCGGGATCGCCGGGGCACTGATTCCTTTGGCACTGCGTCGTATGGGTGCCGACCCGGCGACCGCGTCAAGTATTTTTCTCACGACGGCGACGGACGTGGCGAGTATGGGACTCTTCCTTAGTTTGGCAACGCTGATTGTCTGAAGCAAAAAACGCGAGTAAACGAGAGAAAAGCCACAAAGACTGGCCTGCGTATTAATTGTCGTCGCTGAGTTCATCGCGACCCCCGGGGCCGCGTCCGCGTGAGGCTTTCAGCTCATTCAGTTGAGTTTGAATCTCGCGAGCCCGATCGGAATCGCCTAATGCCAACTTGATCCGCAGCAAAAGCTCTTGGGCTTCGATTAACGTTCGCCGTTGTCCTTGGCCGGCCGCATCGGGTTTTCTTATGTCAGCAGTGGAAACAGAGTTCTTTTCGTCTGAATTTTTTTCGCGAGAAGTTTCCGCTCTCAGGGCCTCGACTGCCAAGACTTCTTCGCAGAGAGTCGCGGAACGCAACAAAAGCTCGCGATTTTTTGATCCCTCAGCTTGTATTCGTAAACAGTTGGCGAGATCGAGAGTCGCCATTGCCCAGGAAAACCCGACAAAGGGAACATCGGGATAGCGATCGCGAATTCGAACCAAGGTCGCTTGAGCATCGACAAAATGTGTTTCGGCGGAGGCCCAATTTCGTCGCTCTTGCTCCCAACGTCCTAAGGCTCTTTGAGCGTTGGCCAGCATCACTTCATAGCTATACACCGTGGGAAACTGTTGCGTCAATTCGCGAAATTGTGCTACCGATTTCTGCAATCGGATTTGGGTCTCCTCCGGTGGATACTTAAGCGATCGGGAATTGGCCAATGAATGAGTGTCGGCCAATTCAGCCCGATAGCCCGGATTTGTGGGGAACTGGCTGACTAGGTTTTCCAGCAACGCCACCGCCTCCTGATAGGCCTCGGCGGCTGCCTGGTACTTTTTTTCTCGTGTAAAGAATAAAAACCGGTGCCTCTCGGAATCCGCAAGTGCGGCCATGATGCGTTCATCGTTCGGAGCCCCATTCCAGAGCTCGCGCAACAACTCGTTGCCTCGATTGAGGTCTCGGCTGGGACCTTCCATTGATCCCCCAAACAGAGGTGGGGGTGGGGGTGAACCGGAGGGTGGCCGTGGACCTGGGCCTTGGTCGCGTTGATGATTTCGCATCGGGTCTGGCCCCCTCCCCTCCCCTCGTGAATTTCTCGGAGGTGGGCCATGCCGCATTCGTGGCTCCCCCGGATGGGTCCTCATCGGAAACATTCCACCGAATAAAAAGGGGAGACCTTCTGGCAGTCCGGGAGCCGTCAACAAATCCAGGGCCGAAGACGAGGCCTGATTGCGAATCATGAGTGATCCCATGGTGTCATAGGTCACGGCCAATTCAAATCGGAGCTCATGGTCATCCGGGTTGAGCGTCTCCAATTCCTTGAGTTGCTGGATCGCGTCGCGATGTATTGTTAACGCTTGGGGTAACTGAAACGGTTCCTCACCGACCATTCGCCCCTGGTCATTCATAACACGAATTTTCTCCAGACGAATGCGTGTGTTCTCGGGCTCATCCTCCAACAAGGCTTCATATCCCTGGAGGGCCGTTTCAAATTCTTTGTGAGCTGCCGAATGATTGCCTAATCGCTGGTGAATCAATGCGATGCGATGGTGAGCCTCGACGATTTTTGTTTTTAATTCATGGTTCTCTTGATTCGCATCGGCAAAACGTTGATAGAACACCAGTAGATTGTCGAGCAATTCTGCATCGGCACCGGTAATCGGCGCATAAGGCAACATCCCCGTTTCGGAATCGAGTTCGAATTGGAGCGATTGCGGCTCGCCGCGCCGAGTCATGTTTTGAAAGATACTTTCAAACGCATCCGCCGCCAAATCCAGATTCTCCTCGGCGCGGATCTTGGCCTTCAACGCATCTTGGCGAGCAATATTCGTTTGCGTCAACGCCTCTCGGGTCTGGAAATAAGCCAGCGTCGAGACGGCGGCCACGGTCAGTAACAAAACGAACGCCAATGTGCTGGTAGCTGCGATCAAGGGGTTCCGACGCATCAAACGCCAGGCTCGCTCTGCGCCGCTGATGCGTCGAGCCCAAATCGGCTTGTCCTCGAGAAATCGATGCAAGTCGTCCGCCATCGCGTTGGCAGTGGCGTATCGGTGTGCCGGATTTCGGGCACAAGCCGTCGTAATGATGGTCTCTAAATCGCGAGGGAGGGTTGGACATCGTCGTCGCAGGGACGGCAGTTCGGCTCGTGACCGCTCGACAATCAGACGGCCGTGATCCGTGGCGGCAAAGGCCGGTTGCATGGCGGCTAGTTCATACAAGGTCAGCCCCAGTCCATAGATATCGCTCCGTTGATCCGTGCGGCCCTCCATTTGTTCCGGTGCCATGTAACGCAACGTTCCCATGACCTCACCCGTGCGAGTCAAATCTTCTTCTGCATCGAGTTTTGCCAATCCGAAATCAGTTACCCATACATTGTGTTCGTCATCCAGCAGGATATTCGAGGGCTTGACGTCGCGATGCAAGACACCGTGCTCATGAGCGTGCTGGAGGGCGGAGGCAACATCGGCTCCCAGGCTCGCGATCTTTTTCCAATACGGGTGGTTGCTGGGCAAACGGGACCTGGCTGTGAGCGGCGGCGACTCATGTTTTGTGCCCAGGGGTGCGTCAGCCGACAGGGGAGACGCCCGTTCACCCAATCGTGAATTCAGCAACCAGCGGGCGGCCTGGTCTCCTATCTCGCTCGACTCAATGGCACTCGGCAATTTTCCATTGACTTGGGGGGACTGCAGTAAGTTAATTACCTCCGA
>JBGSIY010000187.1:0-3083 GCA_041742275.1 Pirellulaceae bacterium
TTGAATGTTACCTGCCAACGGTTGCAGCAGGAAATGACGGCCTATCGTGGTGCATACAAGAAAGCAGATTATTCTTCGGCGATTCAGTTTGCAGAAGATGTACTTGAATCTTGGGAGCAGTTTGAGATTTTGTTTAATTAACAGGTTAGGAATTTTTTCGATGTATAGCCAGCAAATCAGCCGTGAAACTCCAGGATATCTTTTGTTCTTGCTGGATCAGTCAGGGTCCATGGATAATCCAATCGGACGATCGAGTGGACGAGAGACGAAGAAAGACCAGTTAGCAATCGCACTGAACAAGCTCCTGCTTGACATTACAGTGCGGAGCACAAAAGCCGAGGGCGTGCTGCATTATTTTGACATTAGTGCCATTGGCTATACGACAGACGAATCCGGAAACACGATCATTGCGCCGGCATTTGGTGGTTCGTTGGCCAATCTAGAAGTCGTTCCGTTAACGCTCTTGGCGGAAAACCCAGTTAGAATGCAATCGTTGGAGACGAAGGTTTTTGACGATGAGACCGGTGACTTGACGACAGTTAATTCGGAGTTGCCAGTTTGGATTGAACCCAAAGCAGATTGGGGAACGCCAATGTGTACTGCGTTGCATAAGGCATATGAATTGGTAGACGCCTGGATTAACGACAACCACCAGGATTGTTTTCCGCCCATCGTGGTTCACATTACCGATGGAGAGTCTGGAGATGGTGACCCCCGCCCCTATGCCGAACCGCTGAAAGAACTGGAAACTAAAGATGGAAACGTCCTTCTTTTCAATTGCCATTTGTCGGAGTCAGGCGCCGACCCGTTTCTGTTCCCATCCAATGGAGAAGTCTTGCCCGATGAATTCGCCAAATTGTTGTTTCAGATGTCGAGTATTCTTCCTGAGTCTGCCATTGCACATGCCAATCGCGAGGGTTTTTCGATTGACACTGGGGCAAGGGGAATGTCGTATAATGCCGACATCGTAACACTTATTAAGTTTATTGATATCGGAACCAGAGTTGCCTCTCTTCGGTAGTTTTGGTTAAGGCGTTTGGATTTCAAAATGAGGAAAAGGAAAGTCACAATGTCAATCAGGCTTCTTTTTTTGATTGAAGAGTCGCAAGCCATGGAGTCAAAGATCCATGCTGGCTCAACAAAGATTGGTGGTGCGGCCGACCGTACGAAACGAGAGTCGGTTGCCAATGCAGTTAACGGGTTCTTGAATCGAATTCACAATAATCGGGCTCCCGCCGAACTCGCGATTTTCGGATATTCAACTACCGTTGACGGCAAGTGTTTGGTGACTTCCCGTTTATTTCCTGAATCCGGCCCTCATGGGTGTGTTGTTTCGGCAGAAAATTTGGGGAACTCGATAAAGAGGACTGAAAGTCGCCAGCGAAAGAACTTGGTAGGCAACGTTGAAGAGACAATTGATTTTCCAATATTCTATGAAATGGAAACTGGAGATAAGTCGCCTCAGGTTGCGGCGTTCACATTCTTAAAAGAACTATTGGAGTCGTCTGGAGACGAAAACGAATGGATTGTGATACACGTCTTTGTTAGCGGGTCAGCGGATGGCAACCCTGTTCGAATCATTAATTCAATTCAGCGGCTTCCCAATAAACCGTTGCTGTTCCATGTTCATATTGGGTCTAATCAATCCATTCCACCAGTTGTTTTTCCATCGACACAGGCGATGTTGGCGTCGGCTACGGCACGGGACCTTTTCAATCGATCGGACAACATTCCCGAAAAGCTTCAGCTGTCACTTCGCGAAACCGGAATTCAGTTCGGACCGTCACCAAAATCATTTATTTACAACGCAAGGATGCTGGATTTTGCACAACTGCTGAAATCGATCGAAGGCTATGTGTTAGCCAATAACCGTACGGAAGTCATGTCTGATCCTCAGGCTGCGACAACTAGAACTCACACTTCGCCTACTACTGACAACCGCGCGATTGTCGAGCCAGACGTCGCCGATGACGTTAGCGATGACTTATCGAGCGCACAAGGGGATAACGTTCAAGTAGCGGATATTGATGAATTTCTTTGGATTGGCGTCGTCGATTGTTCCGTGGAGGATCCATTCAATTGCCCATTGGACAATCCAGTCGCAAAACACGGAAAGAACCTTGGACTGTTTTTGGAGCAGTTAGCGAAGTTTGGCAGCGGCAATACGAGCTTTGCCCTGATCACCTACGGAGCAGGTGATGACCAATCGGTTTCTGTTTCCTCGGCATTGGATGCAGCGCCTGGCCAAACTGTCATCCCCTGTGCCGAAATTCCCGCAATTGCGATACGCGTTGAACAATTTAAGGAAGAATTGTCTAACGGAGCTGGTGGTATCCTAACGATTTCACATGAGCTTCCTGTCTTGCGGGAATTGGAACCTGCAGGATATGCCTCACCGCGAGATGCATTCATCGAGGCGGCCAGGATTGGTTCTGGATGGCAAGAATCAAAATCTTCAAACACGCTCGTAATTTTGGTCCATTTCACACGAGGCGAGTTTGCAAATGGCGATTTGCGCGAGGCGTGTAACGAGTTTCGAACGCTGGGTGGCAAATGGCCCGAAGTCATTTACCATTGGATATCCAATAATTCATTGCCAACGATTAAATACCCGACAGCCGAATCCGTTTCGGATTCACCGGAATTGGTCGAAATCGTGTCAGAAACCAGTCGGATAATATTTGGCGCAGAGGTGGCCAAAGACAAACCTCAACTTTCGTCTCAGTCGATCGGACTCGTATGTAATGATCGTTTCGATTTGCTAACCGATCCAATTCGTAGAAAAAATCGAACACCTGTGGTTTCCTAGCCAAAAAAGTGAAGTCAAATGTGGGATATGGCATCAGCCCTGCAATGTGCAAAAAGTATTGACCATCCGGCAGAAAATGAAGACGCATGGTCCGTTGGAGTAAATGGGGTAGCAGCAATCGCGGACGGAGTATCCTCTGCGATATTCTCACGTGAATGGGCCAGAATCGTAGTACATGCTTGCGTTGATTCTTGCCCGGACTTTGCCAATTCAGAGGAAGTCAAGGCATGGCTTTCGACAATTCGGCAAACGTGGGAAGGTGAGATTAACAGGG
>JBGSIY010000188.1:0-9719 GCA_041742275.1 Pirellulaceae bacterium
CCCGCACAAAAAATCACAATCACATTTTTGGCCGCCGGAGCAAAATGTGAGGCGCGTGCCCGCATCGGAAATTGTGGATCGATGGAAGGCCGAATGGGCGAAACATCATCCATGGGCCTGCCCAGCAAATCTTGTCCTGACAATAAATGCAACAACGCAATCCCACTCAAACCGCTGGCGGTCTGCGATAAAAAAGCGCGGCGCCCTACTGACGCGTTTCCCTGAATTCGCTCATTCATGTTTAACTCAAAAATAGGAACTCGTTGGCATTGAGTAACGCCCGACAAAACGCCTCTAATCCGAACTGCTCAACAAACCGTCGCGCCTCGTCTGCCTCGTCTCGTTTCGGTACCCGAGAAAAAGCCAGTGTATAGGCCTCATGCACTTGCGCCCCGATATCGTCGCCCGCCTGTCGTCGCAACCGTTCCGCCAAATATCCCGCTTGCTCAATCATAAATTTGCTGTTCAACAAATTTAGTGACTGCAACGCTGTGGTCGAACGACTGCGCTGAGGAATGACTTGACCACCATCAGGACAATCAAACACGCCAAAAACCTCATCTTGCTCTTGTCTAATTTTTGTCATGTAGATCATGCGGCGAAATTGGTCAGGCCCGAACTCCTCCAGGGGGAAGTAGTGATGCACCGTTTCCCGCTGAATTTCAAACAACAAATAGCCCGGCCCCCCCGCGGCCAAATTTAGCTTGCCGGTCAACTGCAACACACAATCACGAATCGCTTCGGCCTCCAAACGTCGAGGCGGGAACCTCCATAGCAGACGCCCATCGGCATCTTGTGCCAAGGCCTCGGAGCGTGGCCGACTCGATTGTTGATAGGTACTCGAAGACAAAATCTCGCGGTGCAACCATTTCAGCGACCAACCGTTTTCCATAAAACGCACGGCCAGCCAATCTAACAATTCAGGGTGACTGGGCTTGAATCCGTTGCGCCCAAAATCACTGGGAGTCGCGACAATCCCTCGCCCAAAATGGTAGTGCCATACCCGATTTACAATCACGCGAGCTGTCAGTGGATTGCTATCCGCTGTAATCCATTTGGCCAGAGCCATTCGGCGCTCAAATTCATTGGTGTCCACAGCCAAATCAAGCGTACCCAAAACGCTCAAGACATCGGGGGCAACTTCTTCGCGCGGTGCCAACGGATCACCGCGATACAAAAGATGAATCGGCTCGGGCATCCCAAACGTGCCAACATAACCAACGGGGATCGTTTTGTCGTGTTCCGCAATTTGTTCTCGCAGGGTCTGCATCGCGGCCAATAAGGCGCGCCCTTCGGACCGCCAGGGTTCTGTTAATCGTGCCACCAGTGCGTCATCCGATTCCCCGATGGTTCCCGAATAGGGCTCCCGTCGCTCCGAGCCTGCGACCTGAGCCCACGCTACTCCATCCAGCGATATTTCAATCGAATAATCCACCGCCAAACGATCTGAAAAGACACCCTCTCGATCGCGAGCCCATACCACTCGATCGACTGTTCGCGGTTGAGACAACTCAATTTGCACCCAACTTCCTTGGGTACCGCTCGCAATCCAACTGTGGGAATTCCCGTAACGGCCATCATTAATGTGTGGCAATTGATGAATGGGATTGCCTTGGTAGTCACCGGACGATGTCGGCACTCCCGCTTGGGAATTTGCGGCCCAATTGGTACTGTCCCCTGGAGAAAAGACTTCGAGTTCGTCGATACACGGTTCGCTTTGATTGGTGCGATTGATGACAAATCGAACATATTTGGCATTCACCGGTTCAAAAACATCTTCGTTCCATTTGGCGTTGACCGAGGCGAGCATTCCATCTGCCGTTTCCCTAACGGAAGGCAAGTTCTGTTTGAATTGGGTAAATTCCTGCTGACTTTTTGCTAATTCATCACGGAGTCGCTCGAGTTCTGTCAGAATTTGCGAATCCACATCGCTATACAGCTTCCTTTCGCCATGCTGAACGCCCGCGAAGACCGCTTGCATCGAGTAGTAATCTTTCTGCAAAATCGGATCGAATTTATGGTTGTGGCACCGAGCACAACCAACAGTGAGAGCCAGAAAGGCCGTACTGGTTGTATTGACGTAATCGGCAAGTTCATCTTGGCGCTGCATCAAAGTCAAATTAATATCGGGACTCTTGACGATATCATTAGGCCCGCCGACTAAAAAGCCTGTCGCCGCGTCCACGCCAACTCCATCGCCTGCCAATTGTTCAATCACAAAGTCCTTGTAGGACTTATCGTCGTTCAGGGCCGCGATCACATAATCTCGGTAGTGGTACGCATTCGCACGCCCTTGATTGACCTCGAATCCGGTTGACTCACCAAAACGCACGACATCCAGCCAATGCCTTGCCCAACGCTCTCCATAATGTGGACTGGCCAAGACCTGATCAATCAATCGTGCATACGCCCCCTCAGAGGTATCGTCGACAAATGTTTGAACCTCATCGGAAGTGGGATAAAGCCCTAGCATATCCAAATAGATTCGGCGAATGAGTGTGACTCGGTCGGCGGGGGGTGAGGGTGTTAAATGGTTCTCCCGCAAGCCTCGAGCAATAAAATGATCAATGCCATTCTGTCTCGGAAACTCGGGCCACTCGGAAAACACTTCCGGGAGAGGAGGATCCACCAGCGGCTGCAAAGACCACAGGTCAGGACTCATATTCCCGGCTTCATCTCCGGCCAATTCATCTGGCCAAGGCGAACCGGCATCGATCCATTGCTGCAATTTGGCGATCTCCTCCGCGTTCAATCGCCCGTGCCCCTCAGGAGGCATGGTCATATCATCGTCTTGCCCCGACACGTAACGCCACAAGGGACTCTTGGCACTCTGTCCTGGAACGATCGGCGGCTCACCAAAATCCCCCACTCCCAACGCTCGACTTTTAGCGTCCAGCCGATAATTACTCTTCTGATCTGCAGGACCATGACACGTGTAACAATGGTTCGCAAAAATGGGCCGAATATCGCGAGCATAATCCACCGTCTCCGCGTCTTGCTCTTGGGGACCTCCAGCGTAAATCGACGGCAAATCCATAACGTGGAACAGGATCGAGTACGCGAACACCATCCCCAGACTTTTTCGAACTAACCGATGCATCCCTATGCGGTTGCTTTTGTTCATTACAAGCACTTTCGAAAGTCGTTGCGGGTCTCCGATCACTTATCCTCTCAACAGGATTTTGCTGAATCGATTTGACCTTAATTCACCATTCAATTGGTACCAGCCGCTATTATAACATAGGCGGAACCGGTCTGCCGAACCCATTAGGCATTCGCTGGCCGCGACGATCTTCCGTGGCTAAAGGTTCATATGGGTCACGGTGTCCAAGATTTTGTGTTTCCGTTCATGCAATCGATTTCCCTCCCATGAGATTGCCCAGCGATAGACGAACACCATGATCAACAGGTAAAAACCCGAACCCAATAAATAAATGGGAAACTCGATTCCTAAACTAGCCGACAACAACCACTCTACTAACAGTGGCATCACCGCAGGCACCATTCCCAGGGGTGCCAACATAAAAATCAACATTTGCAGCAACGCGGCGCTGAATTTTAAATTCACCGGTTTCAATGAACCCGACTTCATCGCTAACGGCACATAGATTGACATTAAATTACCCACCAAACTGGCGACCATGAACATGGTTCCCAGTTGAAAAAAAGTGGCGACAAAATGAGTCCAACGCATCGGCGATACAATTTGCATCGCGAACAATGCCAGGGTGGAAAGCACCAGCGCCAGGGGCAACAGCGCCAAATTTTTGCCGAGCAAAAGATCTCGTTCCCGGATTGGCGCTAACAAGAAATAGCGGAAGCCATCACGATCAAATCCAAACTGATTCTGAATCAATTGCGAAGCACCCATCATGGAAAAAAAGCAAATCCCCAGTCCCGATAACGCCTGAAAATCATCGGACATTCCCCAGCGACCCTGACCAAAAATCGAACTGCCAGCCAAGATCGCCAAAATGACGATCGGGAAGAAAATCGCCAACTTGGCCTCGGGAGCTCGAGTCAGACCACGAAGGGTGGCCAACGCCACGACCGCTTGATGCTCGCTGAGCATCGGTATCTCTTTCATCAACCAATTGTCGCGAATCGGCGCAAATCCGGGCTTAACGCCAGTTGCCGCCGTCGCGTCCGTCGGGGCCACGGCATTTGTACTACTCGTGTCAACCGTCCGGGCCCCCACAACGTGATCAAACCCTCCACGATATAGGCGTAAAGTCGTTTGATAGGAACGTGACAGGCTGAACGCAGCGACGGCTCCCATACCGAACACGCACCCGAAAAAGGTCCACCATCGCTGTTCAATCACCCCTTCGATTCCATGGGGAAGCCAGCCGATGGGCAAAATGGCGTTGGCCATTCGACCCCATGCCGCATAACGATTCAATTGCTGTTGCCTCGCTCGCTGTCGTTCACTGGCAATCCGCACAAGTTCTTGATCAAATTCTTCTTGAGTAATCTGCTCAGCAGCCAACCGCGTCCTGAGTTCGGCCGTTTGTTGACGAGCCAATCGCCGCGGCGAAATCGCTCCACCGTCGATCACACGCTCCATCGAACGATTGATGAACATCGGCGTGAGAGAGGCCACAACCAATAACGCCGTGCCCACAGCTATCAACGTTCGCCGACGCCGCTTGTCACTCATCAAGGAAGCAATCCAACCGCGAAACTGATGGGTTACAGCTGTTACCATTAGAAAAAACACAGCAATCAACACTAAGATCGCTAACATCGAACTGCCGTAACGCACTACCATGGCTACGCCCAAGCCCAACATCAATGGCACAAAGGTACATAACGTCAGACTGATGCTCGAGCCGACATAGTTCAATAAAAAAACGCTACTAGATGAAATGGGCAAATGCAAAAACTTATCCAACGCCAGCGGCTCGGCACGTTGCAACTCGCTGATCACTCCACCGATGTAAGTGAAGGCAAAGACAAGCACAACCACATCCCAGACAAATACAAAATCTCGCAGGAGTTGTTCCGGCAGAAAAATCAGGCCCAGCCAAAGGGCACCAAAAAAGGACAAACTAGAAACGATACACCCGCCGATAAACACCAACCAGCCCATGATACGCGTGACAAAAGTCGCGCGGTTGAATTGATTGACCATCAATCGCCACCGCAGCCATAAGATCGTTCTCCAATGACTTCCGTTCACGACGTGGCCCCTTCATCCAGCCAGCTCAAGCGGCGCGGGGCGTCGGACGTGGAACCGACCTTTTCCAGAAAAGTCTGCTCCAAACTGTTGCCTTGACTCATCTCCGCCAATGAAGACTGCTCGACCAATTTCCCCCCGGCGATAATGCCGACATGTGTGCAAAGTTTCTCAACGATCTCCAAAACATGCGAGGTGAGAAACACAGTTGAACCCCGCGCAACGTAATCGGCCAGAATCTCGCGGATCACACGCGATGTAACGGCATCAACTCCTTCAAACGGCTCGTCCAAAAACAAAAGTTTCGGATTCGGCAGCAAGGCGGCGGCCAAGGCCAATTTTTTTTGCATCCCGTGCGAATATTCCAGCGCTAGTTTTTTTTCCTCTTTATCCAAATCCATCAGACCCAGCAGTTCGCTGGCTCGACGTCGAATGGTTTCTCGATCCAGCAAATACATGCGTCCGACGAACGTCAAATATTCACTCGCGGTCAAGTTATCAAACAACGCCAGATTCTCAGGCACGACGCCAATTTGACGTTTGATTTCCAAGGCCTGTTCGCGATCCCGAGGATTCAACCCCAACACGCGAATCTCTCCCGCGCTCGGTTCCAACAGGCCGGTGAGCATTTTGATCGTTGTCGATTTCCCCGCTCCATTGGGTCCCAAAAAGCCGTAGAAGGTTCCAGCATCGACCCGCAAATCCACTTGGTTCACAGCGCACTGCTGGCCAAAAAAACGACTTAATTGCTGAGTCTCAATGGCTCTGATGATTCCTGTCATTCGTCATCGCCAATGTTAACGATTTCACCACCGGCCATGGTGGTCGCCCCCCACCAATCCTCATTCGAAACACCAAAAGAAATCGTGCGTACTGCACCATCGGCCATCAAAACATTAAAACCGAGAACGTCCTCGCGTCGCAATTCCACAAACGGATCCTCTCGTTGAATTCGAGAATCATAGGGGCTGGTCCAAACAGCTACCGACTCTGCATTGGTTTCGACTAACATCGCCGTCCCGGACATGCCATCTTTGATATCGGTGATTGATGTCAGGCGACCATTAAATATTTGCTGGGAGCCCGCTACCGCTTGGTAAACCGCCTGCCATGACTCTACACCCGGGAGGTCACTGCGAAAGACTTCCGGCATTTCGTCCAACAACACTTGGTTGTCGGGGCTATCCCAGGCTTCGTCCAATTTGAATCGCTCGTACAATTCCAATTCCTCCAAAAAGGGCAGAACCTGGACCCGCCAGCTCAACAAGGGTCGCCCTTGAGGATCGCGAATTCCCACCGGAAAATGGCCATACGCGTCGTGATAGTTGAGGATCGCTAAGCCCAGTTGTCGGAGATTATTCGCCGACTTGACGCGAGTTGCCGCAACGCGACTCTGCTGGATCGCGGGCGCCATCGCACCGGCCATCACGCCGGCCGCAACGGCAATATTGGGCAGTCGATAGATCACGTCGTTCCCCTGGATCTGAGGGCTCATTTTTTCGATTGAAAGATTGGTGACCCGCTCCAGGTAAGCTATCAACGAAGCTTGGGTGGCATCATTGGCATCAAGCGATGATTGAAGCTCAGACAACATGCCCAATCGGCCCATGGTCAACCCAGCGTCCACGATTTGACTCAATCGAACCGCCTCTTCCGGACCCCTCGCCGTAAATGCAATTTCAGTAACAAAATCGTCGTCCGTTTCTTGATGAATCCGCACTCCACTCAGCAACGCTGGAATTTCCATTAAGAACTTTGCAGGGGGTGGCACATCCGCATCCAGTTGTTCCGTGACTGCCAGAATAAATTCCCGGTTGCTGTCCACATCCAGGTAAATATCAATGGGTCCACGAGGCGGATGCGTCTCCAATGCCTGAATGATCGGATTTTGCGACGCACTAAACTCCAGCATTTCGGTCACATAAGTCTCCGTTGCCACGACCAGAGTAGAATCATCAATGTGTCGCGCGACCATTCCGTTGGGCAATCCGCGATATTGCACCACACCATCCACAGTCTCAGGCTGAATTCCAGGGAATTGCAGCTCCGTAGGCTCGGAAAACCTCAGCACGATTCCGAATTCAGGTAACTTGACTAAATCCAGCTTGCTTGAAAAGACAATAGCGGACTTCAACTTCAGAGGGTCAAATCCCAGATACTGATTGCCCGATGCTGAGAGCACTTCCATGGGCATCCATGCCGCCAATTCTGATTTGGTCAATTCGGCGGGTCGCACGACAGCCAAACTGCTAATCTCAGGTGGCAAATATTGGTTATCGACAATCGGTGTCGCCCCCTGCCAAGCAATGGCTTCCGTGTGCCCCACATTCATCAGAATGAAAACAACGACAATTGCAAACTTCACTCTTAGCATGATACGCACCACCTCAAAATCAAGCCTCAGGCACATTTGGATTTTTTTGATACTCTGCGGCCGTCGTCAACAGAGCTCTCCCAGTTGGCCTTCAGTTTAACAGATTTTTATCGGTAATGGTTGGTCCATTTCTACTAATCGAGAACGCAGGGAGAACGTCAACAAGTCCCAGGATCGATTGTTGGAGAACAAATCAAAAAGGCAATGTTCCGATCGCACGCAAGAACCAATGGCCCCGCTGAGGCATCAAACCCTCCCAAAGCCATCGCGACGATCTAGGCCATTTGCCGCAGCACGGAAACCATCGTAGGAAACCCTTTATCGATCCTTTGCAACAGAACAGAGTTTCACCAAGAAAAACTACGGAAGCTGTCTGGAATCCAGAGATGAAGACAGACCCCTCCGGTTGAATGGCAACGTCTCTTGTTTTTGGCGGCAGGATTGCGCCTGTTTTTTTAAGCCTATGGAAAAAAATGTCTCGATTTTTGAGCCTTCACCTAGAAAACAATGGAGGACAATTGTTCTACATTCGACACCTATCACCGAAGACCACCGTCCGGTTATGGGGCTCTGCCTAGTAATCCTCCGTCTTGCAGACTCCGCCTGCGGTTTTCGCGAAACTTCAATCATACCCCCGAGGTCATGAGGCCGAGTTTTGAAAACCGTTCATTTTCAGGCAGAGCCTAGGGAGTGAAAGAGGATCGCGGTGACGATCAGTGAGTCGAGTCCCAAAGAAAGCAAGTATGTCAGATTTGCAAAATAGCAAACCGAAATGAAAGTATCCGCTGAGGACGCGGCGCTGATTTAGCTGCATTCCGGCGCTAAATATAAATTTTTTGAATGGCTACTTTCTCCACGGATTTCTCCACAGAAGGTACGAGATGGGGAACAGGTTGGGGGGAACAGGGTGATAGCGGACATGGGTTTGCTGGGCAGGGTACAGTCCGCATGATTTATCCGAACAACATAAATTTATTTTGGCTGGGATCGTCACCCTCTTCCCATTGCCGGCGCACCTCGCGTAAACCATAACAGCAGAGTTCAAATTGATTGCTCAAGCGTTCCAACAACAACGCTTCCTCCTGCAGTTCTGCATTGTCCCATTCCAGTTGGCTGGCCAAATGGTAAGAACGTTTACCTTGGGCACAATAATCGTTGAACTGGTTATCACCCGCGGTCGGATGACTTCGCAGCGCCTCGGGATAGACGCCGGCCCAGAACAAAGTGAAATCACCAATATGGCGGTAGAGCTCGCGCCGTGCGTCACCCATGCGCTGAGCCGCTTCGGAAGCCATTTCCGTGACCGACATCAGGGGGCGACCGGTCACACTGCGAATCCGGTGCACAACATCGGACCTCACAAAGCGGACGAGCAAATCGCTGACATAATCAATCAGCAAGGGATCGACCACTCCTAGTTCCGACTGAAATGTATTTTCAGCCAGTCCAGCAAAATAACGCTGAACATTCGGTTTCGGTTTTAAGCCCATGGGACACCTCCTCTGTTCGGATCGATTTTTGTGCCTCTATTTCAACTTTAGTTAGATGTCCCTGAGTAGGTCAAGGGATTTTTTTGCCTTAAATGCAGGCATTTTCTGGATTGATTTTGATTTTTCCGATTCAGGGTCTTTAAATCGCTGTTTCAATCTCAAGGAATCCGCCAGAAGAAAGGGTGACTCCATTTTGTTGCAGCCCTGTGGCAGCGACGCAATCGACCGGTGGAAACCGCATCTTGATTAAAAACGTGCAACTGACTTTTAAACTTCCGCGATAGCATGTTGCGGGTTCTCGGTTCATGGCAGCGGAGGCAGAGAACGTGCGATCCCGCTCTGCCGACGGGCTCGAATCGCACAGGCCGCAGACAGTTATCGTTCTCTTCAAACGCCTCCCTAGGACCACTTCCTCACTTTCAACTCATTCTCTAGCTATATGGCCTGGGTTCTGCGACAAATAATGTTGATTAACGATTTTCTTGCAACACCAGTCACATCAGCGGCACCCCCATCAACTCACACACGCTCGCGCGAAACAAAACTCACGAGTGATTTTTTTCGTAGCCGTAAAAAGTGGAATCTACTATGCCGTAGAATCTACAATGACGCATTTTTGGACGAATGCTTGGGGAGAGTCGCTAACAGGTCTGACCAATTTACGTAGTCAACTAGT
>JBGSIY010000189.1:0-2246 GCA_041742275.1 Pirellulaceae bacterium
GGGAAGAAGTGCCATTTTGGTGGGCACTCGCGAGCAAATCAATCAACGTCTCGAGAAGATAGGCTGTTCCGACTTGGGGAAACAGCTCGCCGCACAATCCAGTTCAGATTCCAATGCACCTCAACCCTGGAATCATGATCCCAACTATCAACTCCGCCTGATGGAGGGAGAACCCCCGCCCGTACCGAGTCGGATGTCCCCGGGACAGGCGGCTCAATTCATCGAAGTGATGGAGTTCATGCATTTGCAAATGCGGAAGTTAATTACCGAAATCGAGCCATCCAACCCTAATCAACCGATTGAAATCAACTTGGATCAATGGCAAATGCTGCTCGACATACGAGCTCGTTTGGCAGAATACATTCGGATGACTGGCAAGCCCAGCGTTTAAAGTGCCGACTTTGTATTGGCCGATCGGTTCCCCGGACTCCCCGGTGCATTGCACAGGGACGTTTCCCACCAATAGCTGACTGGCGGTTTCTCTGCGCGTTCCCCTTGCTCGCTAGTGTCCGAAAGGTTTTCCCTGAGAACACGACTGATTTTTGCCTGGCCTTTTCGGTGCCTGGCGAGCAATCTTTAACACGCCATTTGAAGCCCAACGGCTCAACTTCTAAGGGGTTTCTAGTCTAGAAAATGACGACTGTTGGAAAACAAATTCGTCGCGGAGACGCCAGCCAACGGACAAGCCGTCTTGGTATGTTTAAATCAGCCTTGGGACGCAACTCGTTCCGCCCATTCCTCTAACATTTGGAATTGTTTGGGGAAGCTCTGTTCCTCTGTCCCTTGAGGCGATTTGAAAAAGCTGCTCAGAAAAGACAACTCACCTTGCTCACCGCGCCGTGCTGCTAGTTCGACGAAGCGGGCAAGGTCAAGAACCAGAGGGGCGGCGAGTATCGAATCGCAACCTTGCCATGTGATTTGCATGACCATGGGGGTTCCCAAAAATCCGCGAAAATGAATGTGATCCCAAGCCGTTTTCCAATCACCCAAGCTGCGGATATATTCGATACTGGTATGGGTTTGTGGTTGATACCCGAGGACCTGTCCCAGCAGACTGTCTTTGCTTTTTACCTTCGTCGCTTTGTTTTGTGGGTCATCCAAGATAATGCCGTCGCGATTTCCGAAAATGTTGTGGCCCACCCAACTCATAACCTCCAGATTCCTTGCGGCAAAAGCCGGCGCCAAAACACTTTTCAAAAAAGTCTCTCCCGTTTTGCCGTCACGTCCCATATGACAGAGGCCTCGGCGCACGGCCAATTCTCGGATGGCCGGCAAATTGGTTCCCAAGGAGGGAGTGAAGTTGATATGGGGGAACCCCGCTTCCAGGGCCGCGATGGCGTACAATGAACTTGAGGGAATCGGAGTTTCCGGAAAATCGAGTTGTCGATTCAATTCGTCCCAGTCCATCAAGGCCAATTCTGCATTCCGCAGCGGCTCGGTGGAGGCCACGTTGACCACGACTAACCGCTCAAGCTGCTCATGGGCAGCAAAGGCTTCCAAATCGGCGCGAATTGCCTGTATCGCATCACGCGGTGTTTTCGCCGCCTGACAGAAGTCGCCAGAAGCCATCGCTTCAATCGCCTGGCCACTATGGAACACGATTCCAGGACGCACATTTTTTGACCATGTTTCCAGCGTGCCACTGACCTGTTCAACCAGCCGCGGGTCAAAGGCCCGACTTTCATTGGCCAACTGCAACGCCGCTTCGGTCAATGACGAGTCGCGAATTTCATGGCCTCCGACCACCCAGTCTTCCCAGCGTAGAAAGGGGAGCCTGGCAAATGTCGGTAACGTCGAAACTAAACCCGTGGTCGGTGCGGTCCCTAGCTGCAGCCCCGCCAATCCAACAGCCGTGGTCGCTGCCACGCCACCAAACGCGCCAACAAACCACAGACCGGTTTTCTGATTTTCCATGCAACTATTTCTTCATGTTCGGCAAAAGGGATCGATAAATTTATGAGCTCATTCCCACCGGGGCGACCGTTTCATCGCGGGACGCCCACTTCAAGGGATGGAGAATTTGCTCTAGATACTATCGTAAACGGCCGAACCCATTCTGCAAATTGCCCCTGACTTTCTCGCTAAAGTTTGCCAGTCATCGCCGAAAGAGTCGGCCACTTTAAAAATGCTGCTTTGACGGTACCTTTCCAAATTTCAGCGAACCAATAAACTTGAGGCTTTCCTGAAAATTCAGAATTCAATTAAAAGTTATTCTCTCATGTTCGAAAAAGTTTCGATCGCACCAC
>JBGSIY010000190.1:0-5674 GCA_041742275.1 Pirellulaceae bacterium
TGGTGCCACCCGCAATCAAGCTGCCGTCGGGCGTGAACTGAACGGCCAATAAGCCCGTATCAAAACCTTCACGAAACGGATAACAAGCACCCTGCCAGACGCCATTCACTTTTTCCGTTGTCGCCCGCATCACGACCCCGAGGCTAAAGTCGCCGATAAAAATCTGATTCTCAAACGGGCCGAACTTCCCTTCTGTTCGATCGACCATAAATCCAGAAATCGAACGACCCATTCGTTTGTAAGGGAAGACCACAGCATAGGGCACCAATTCCTTGACTCGTTTCCGTTCGACTTCGAGGCGCGACGGCGTGTTGGGAGCAACCGGGACGGGCCCTAGTTCCGGCGCGAGCTCATACCAGTTGAAACTAATCGGATGCCCCATGAATCCACCTGGTTCCAACACCTTGAGCGAACACGAACCATTCCAGGGCCCTTGGCTTTCAGCATAGAACATAACGCCGTGTTCGTTGGGCCCGATTCCGCAGGGGCTGCGAATGCCGCTGCATACCGGAATCGTTTGCCCGTCGGGGGTGATTTTGAGACACCAGCCTCGAAATGGTACTTTGGAATTGTAAGATTCAGACAAGCAGAGCGCGACCCAAATGTTGCCCTCGGGATCGGGCTTGGATCCAAATGCAAATTCATGATAGTGACGAAATCCCCAACGATCACTCAACGTTTCGAAACGATCTGCCCGGCCGTCATTGTCTTGATCGGTGATTCGCGTTACCTCCGTTTGCTGAGTCGCATAAAACGAACCATCGCGATAGGCAATTCCAAAAATTTCGTCCAAACCACTCGCAAACTTCCGAAACTTCGGCTCGGGATAACGCTCGAAGGCCCCATCAACCAGAAAAATATCGCCCCGTCTCGTGGCGATGACCAATTGGTCTTGGTCGGGGAGTACATCGAAACTTCCCGCCTCAATGGCCAGTTCTTTCGGCAGCGGAACATCGACTAGTTTGTAATACTTTGATTCCTCCTCAGCCGTACCCCAATATTCACCCAGCGGTTCCTGTTGAAGAAACAACGTTAGAGTGAACTTGGCGAGCAAGTGAAATAGCGTGATCATAAAATACTCTACCATGTTGAATTAACCGCCGCCGTGCGTTGCGAATAGGATCTGTAATATTTAAATAAGGACAACGTTCAGGTGAAACCAACTTATTTGATTGACAGGAAAACTTCGTAACCAATGTGTCTATTGCCACAGATACTCAAAGACCCATTTTTGATCTTCTCCCGTTGTGGTCTGCAGCAAAATACTCAAAAGTGGGGTACCATTGGCATCTTGGGAGATTTGTGGTTTGGGGCCGGAGATCATTCGGATTTTCAGTTTTTCACCCACTGAGTAGAGAACTCCATCGTCTGTCGAAATATTTTCTGCTGACGCCAGTCGAAAACGGAACTCTTCTGCGATATCCGCCGGTGACAAAACCACGGTTCGGCGAAGGTGCGTCGTGCCTGTTGACTGATCGTTGACTTCGGAAAAATAATCTTCAACTGAAATCGAATTCAATCGATAGCGAAACGTAGGACGACCCACCCCGTCGAGTTCGTAGCCCAAGAACTGATGGTGAGGTGGTCTCCCGTCGTCAACCACCCAGGGCTGCTGAGTTTCGTCCAGTTCAGGCCCGCGGGGGAATTCAATGGGGTTCCCCAACGGGCGTGCTGTCCCCGATCCCTGTCCCGTCCAAACACCGCCGGGGTCGACAAATTTGCCTTTCCAAATCGAGCCCAGCCGCATGTGTTCGGCATCGAATATTAGATTAACCCCCCCAGGATATCCCACGCCGATTCCACGTTTGCCGATCCCCGGGTAACTGCGTCTCAAGATTTGTGCTTCGTTGGTGACCACGATTTCCAGTGGTTCACGAACGACCCCGCGGGGCATGGCTGCCTGTCGACCGTCAATCAAATATTGCCACAGCGCCTCGATTTGATCGCTGGCAGTCCCTTCGAGATCTTGGCGGATGGCGTTTCCTCCTGGCCAATACGAGGGCATCACCGTATTGGGACTGAATTTCTGAGGAGCCAGCATGTACTGATAGAACCAATCTTTCTGCAAACGTTCGGCCATTTCAGTTAGATCAACGGCCGGCATCGTGTCGGAGATTTTATACTGATACGTATGGCAGGCGACGCAATTGAGCCCTTCGTTCCCCGCTAGTTCCAACCCCTTCTTGCGCATGGCCTCTTGATCGGCGAATTCAGCAAACGCAATATCCGAGAGTTTGTCGTGCGTTGAAAACAACTCCACCAGATGACCAATATTGTCTTCACCATGCTGTGGCATGCGTGTTTTCATGTAGGGTCGAATGGATTTCCCATTTACTAGCACGTCCCGCAACCATTTCTGCTGCAACTTCGCCCCGACACCCGTCAACGTCGGCGGAATGCGCCCTTGATCCCCGAGGTTCAAGTTAGTTGTTTGAAAATGAGGATTGCGTTCCATGGCCACGCCTCCCAATTGGTCTCGGTCATGGCAGGCCAAGCAATTGAAAGTTCGGAGGCTCACGTCAATCTGTTGCTGAGGTGTCAATTCGAGGTTGAGCATCTGTAATGCCGAGGTGATATTTTGGCGATCGGTCACGGAAAGCTCAAATGCCGGCCAAGCACCTACCTGTTCCGACAGACATCCCTGGCCAGCCCTCAACTGATGAAGATTTAAAAGTCCTGAACGATTTTTCTCAGTGGGAACCAAATCGGTATGACATTGAAGACAGTTATGCTGAGTAAAAAGAACTTCGCCTTGGGCGGCAAGTTTCGCATCGACCTTCCATGCTGTTGAATCTTGGGTAGCGGATTGTAATAAATAATTGGCAATATCGGTCGCCTCGCGATGGCTCAAACGCATTTGTGGCATGTGCCCGGATGGCCGCACTGCTAACGGGTCTTCCAAGAACTCGACCAAACCCGAGATATTGTATTTATTGTTTAGTGTCCCGAGCGAGGCCGAAGAGGCCCAAGGCAACTCGTCGGCTTCGTCGTTTCGCGGCGAATGGCAAGCGACACAACCCACGGAATGAAACATCTCATTTCCGCGAGACACAGCCTGGGGGTCAACCGTTTGAGCTCGATATGAGTTGTCTGCTTTTGACATTAAAAAGTGGGTGATCGCAGTCGCGGTGCTTTGCTGGCTTTCTTCGTCTAGATGCTTCAGCAAATCCGGCATCGGCGTTCCGGGTTTAGTACCATGCGGGTTGGCAATAAAACGTGCCACCCACTCGGGATTCAACCGATTGGCTGACCACGCCAAACGAGGCGACTGTTTGGCAGTCACCATTGCGGGAAACGATTCCGCGGTGTGGCAGGCGAGGCAATTGAATTGCTGGATCAAGGCAAATCCATCGAGATGCGACGCCAATTCGCGTCGCTGGGTCGACTGTTGCTTCTCCCCGGCAATCTCTGGGCCTCGATCTCGGATATCCATGACGTAACGGAGAAGATCAAGAAACTGCTGGCGATCTTTCAATTCATTCGCCAGATTTGCAGGCATGCTCGAAAGCTCGCTGAGTTTCCTTTCTTCAATGTCCTCGCGGAGGATTGTGATAACCTGGTCCGTGTTTTGAATATCTCGCAACACAACCTCGGTTTCATCCTCACGGAGAATGATCCCCGTCAGAACTCGGCCATCCACACTCAAGACAATGGTCGTTTCAAAGCCTTTTTTGATCTCTTTAGAGGGTTGCAGAATCGCATCCACGATCAACTCGTCTGTCAGATCTCGATCCATGCGACTGAGGTCCGGTCCGATCTGCTCCTGTTCCGCCGAGGCTCGATGGCATTTCGCGCAATTAATATTCCCTTGATGAAACAGAATCGCACCGCGAACAATATCACCCTTCAACCTCGCTTGTTCGGCCAATGTTGCGGGAACTTCGGCCATCAACGCTTCTGTCAACGTCTGCGCGGTCGCCGCATGGGCCAATAAAAATTGGCCAATCACGAAAACCGACGCTACCATCCAACCTAACTTCATGGCCTCTCCTGCTCCTCAATTGAACCGTAAAACAACCTGCTCCAGAACTACTCGATGGTCTGATCGACCAAGGGCATCGCTTCGGCAAAGGCCTTGCCAATTTGCGTCAAGATTTTAGCGGAACCCAGGTAATGATAAGCGGCGTTCGATTTTCCCAGTTCCAGAACTCGAGATTCCCTCTCGCTAAATTCTGTGGAACGCATCTGTGCGAGCAACATCGGTTCTAACTTTCCCCCCCGTTGAAGTTGTTGGAAATCCTGCCCCGCCTGTTGAACGAGCCCATCCTGTGATCGCAACTCGTTGAACAACATTTCCAGCCCCCCTTCCTTTTTTGCTTTGTTGAACTGATTGCGAATTTTATCGTCACGAGCGACGAGTTGGTCTAGTTCTGCATCCCAATAGTTTTCAGTCAACACGGCCACCACATTCTCCTTGAATTCTGCTAACGCTGCGGGAGCGGCCATGGCATCGCGAAAGTTCTGATGAACTTTTTGGTAACGTTTCTGTTCGGGTGAATAAAGCTCCGTGGGGCCGCCGACGCCCATCACTCCGATGACTACCGGCAAATTGGGGGTTGCCAAGTCCTTGCGTACATCGCGGATGAAATGACCCAGGGTCTGACTATAGGTATCGTAACCCCCATCCGCATCGCGGCGTGGATAGGTGCCGCCATCAACCATATCATTCCAGCCTTGGAACCAAACCAAGCCGGCCAATTCGTACCCCCGCTCCGTTTTGTAATCGGGATAAACAGATTTAATGTCTTTCAAAACCAATTTCACATGGTCGATCATTTGCCGATAGTTGACCCCGGTCGCCGCTGCTTTCTCGGCCTGGACCGATTCGAGGTCTTTGCCTTGGTCCTTCAGCTGTTGCAGTACCGAGGGCGCGAAGACATAGGGTCCCGCCCTCGGTGAGCGGAAATCCGTGTTCAGACTCTTCCCTCCCCACGCAGTTTTGATAATGAGAATCGGTTCCCCAAGTCGTTTTTGCATGAAGATGCCAAAAGTGAGTTCGGGACCAATTTTGTTTTCATCGGCACCATACCCCGTCGTCAATTGTCCCGATTTCACGCCATTGGATGACAAATAGGAAATCCAAACATTTTCGATCAAACGCGGCTGTCCCGATCCGTCCTGAATCTCATCGAGAAGAGGTTGGGTTGTGGGGTCCATGTCCAAATGTGGTAGGGTGCGTACATCCGCATGCCCTTGCATGTTGGATTGGCCGACCAGTACAAACACTTTGAGCGGCTTGGATTGGGCCACGAGCCGATCGGGTTCCCCCCAACCGGCCCAAACAATCGCAAACAAACACAGAGTTAAAAACGTTTTCATATATCGAAGCCTTTTAAAGCGAATGGAACGCCTGTCATTTTCAGCAGCTCCTATTCAGTATAAAGCAAGGCTCCTACGATGGGTTCCGGTAAACCTGCTTTTTAAAAGAGAATTGCCGAGTCGACCACTCTTTGCTTATGAATTCTTCGCTCAAACAAGATGAAAACAGATGGGGTCGCAGTGAGGATCCCGACTTTCAACCGTGACCTAGACGGTTGGAATTTCAGTGAAAGAATTTTGGCTTCAGCGACGTGAATTCAAGTGAGGCTATGATCTTATAGTCGTGAAATCCGCAACGCAAACAACGTAAACGTGGAGGGGGCCTGGATAACTTAGAAACCAAGTATCAATCGTA
>JBGSIY010000191.1:0-2476 GCA_041742275.1 Pirellulaceae bacterium
TTCGATCACTCGTTCAAGCCAGTGTAGTCTTGTTTCTGATCTGCACGAGTCTCCCACTGAATTGCTGCCATGCGCAAACTTGGAGGGGTCAAGCCGCCATCGACTGGATGCTCGCATGGGAAACCATTGCAAACGAAAGACTTTTGCCCGCAAATGCGCTTGCATCGGACGAGGAAGCATCCTTTAAGTCGTCTGTCTCGCGAGTGAGCACGTTTGACGAGAAGCAAATAAACGAGAAGCAAATAAATGACCGGGAGTCAGAGGACATTACCGCAGGATTAACGCCAGAAGAATCACTTCGAAAGGCAAAGATCGCTTACTGTCGCGCCATCTATTTCCAGAAACACGTTGACGCGGATAAACTGCGGCCTTGGAGCATCATGCACGGGCTGATCGGATCGGGTCAAGATGCCATGGTGCTGCAAGGGGGTGAAAAACATAACGCCGCCAAGTATCTCTGCCAAAACGGGGCGGGCGATGGCATGAGAATTTTAGAATTGGTCAACGGAAAAATTTCGACCAAGCAGGGTCCGGGAGTTCAAGGGCACGAGGGGCAATTGCTGGCCATTTTAGGCCAAAGTGGCGTCGACGCTTTTGATCCGATGGAGATTGACGGGCAAGCCTTTTCGGTCGCGGACTTGATCCGCTACGAACAGTCAACCTGTCGCTCGAAAACGGAATTGACATTCAAACTCATTGCCTTGTCCCATTATTTGACGCCAGATGCCCATTGGGTGAATCGTCACGGGGAGCGTTGGACGATGGAACGTTTGATCCGAGAGGAAGCGAATGAGTCGATTGCCTCTGGGGCATGCGGCGGCACCCACCGTTTGATGGCACTTAGTCATGCGGTACGACAAGCCACACGCGCCGGCATTTCCCTGGAAGGTGAATGGTTGCGAGCGGACTCGATCGTGGAAGCCTATATTGCTCGCGCATTTCAATTGCAGAACACGGATGGGAGTTTTAGCACCAATTTTTTTGCCAGCCGCGGCAATGATCCTGACTTTACTCGGCGCGTTTACACTACAGGTCATGTCCTCGAATGGTTGTCCTTTACACTACCGCCCGATCGACTGAATGACCCGAGAATCACAGCGGCTGCCGATTTCCTGCTAAATCATTTGTTAGCGGCACCAGGACATCAAGTCGACGTAGGCCCTCGAGGACATTCCCTAAATGCCCTGCGAATGTATGAAGCAAAAGTATTTGGTACGAATTCCGACCATATGGATATTGTAGCGGCGACTCATAAATTTGAATTGTTGAAAGAACGCTATCCGCAATTTTTGACGACGGTGGCAATTGCGCCTTCACGTCCATCGTCGGTAACTCCGGTTTCAAATTCGGAGCAAACAAATCAGAACAACCGACGTCGCGGGTTCAGCCCAGCCGGTTTTCGGCGACGTTAGGCCCTGTCAATGGAGTCGTGATATAGGAAGCGCGATGTTGGGAGGGTGGCACTTTGGTTTCATTGTTGACTGACCGGGCGAATCCAAACAATCGCCGCGGGCAAACGGCTGGGTGCCATCATTTGTTTTATCGCTCGGTAAACTAAAAAATAAGAATTGAAATATTTGGATTCCATGATGAGAACCACCACTACTCTTAAGCTGACCTTTTTTACAAAACAGATTTGGCTACTCGGATGTTGCTTGGCTGGCATCAACTGTGTTTTGTTGCCAGGTGCCTTGGCCCAAGTTATCGTTCCGGGGACGGGAACCAAACTGAGCGAAGTAGGGGATGATTTCGAAGATCAAACATGGTCCTATGACTATCAACTCCCCAAGGTCTACAATAACGGAGAAACAAAACTGGCGCAAAACGGCCCCCTTGGGTTCTCCGCCAATGGTCGGTGGTTCGAAGGACAAAAGCGGGGGCAACCCGATCATGTACAACGAGTGCCGACACCCGACGGAGGTCTCGATGGAAGTCAAGGCGCACTACTGCTTCGCTCGCAGAATACAGGAGGGAATCATCCTAGCTATCAACAACAGCAAGATGATTTTATTGGCAATGTTGCCGGAAGAATCGGTAAAATCTCCGTCAATCAAGGCCCTAGTGTTGTGACCCGTGTTTGGATGCCTCCCGTCGAAGAGTGGGAAAATCGCAGCGGCTGCCATTTTGCGTTTCGCGTGTCACTCGAAACCAATCCACCAGCAGCAACCCGTTTTCGCCGCGCTTCGTTTTCGGATGACGATGGGATCTACTGGCCAGGTTTCTTCTTAAATCGCGAGTTGGGCAAGCCTCAACCCGATGGAACTCGAGCAGGCGATCGAATTTATTTTTGGATGAAAGCAACGGCCGATAGTCGTGCCATTCCCGGTCCTGAGGTAACAACCTTTGGATGGTGGACGTTGGGTATTAGCGTTTCGGGAGATGGCCAAGTCCATTATTTTGCCAAGCCCGGGATCGACGACTTAACGGCCGCCGATCACATTTCCTCCAGTTATCCGTTTGGCTACCGAGCCGTTTT
>JBGSIY010000192.1:0-4001 GCA_041742275.1 Pirellulaceae bacterium
CTTGCGCCGGCACATCCGGAGTGGAAAGACAAGGAACCTTTCGCCTCGGTGCTCAAGGGCGACTTGAAGGCCGCATTAGCTGGTGGTGAAAAGGCGCTGCTGGAAATGGCGATGGCCACCCACGCCGGTATGACAACCGAAGAGTATGAAAAAATCGTCAGCGACTGGATTTCCAAAGCCAAGCATCCCACGACCGGGAGGCGATACACCGAGATGACCTATCAACCCATGCTCGAATTGCTGGCGTATTTGCGCGCGAATGGATTTAAAACCTTTATTGTCTCGGGAGGGGGGATTGAATTCATGCGCCCCTGGGCTGAAAAAGTCTATGGTATTCCACCCGAACAAATCGTTGGCTCGAGCATTAAAACGAAATACGAAGTCCGTGATGGCAAACCGGTTATCGCTCGTCTGCCAGAACTGAATTTTATCGATGACAAAGAAGGAAAACCCATCGGCATTCATCAGCACATCGGGCGCCGGCCGATCATGGCCTTCGGCAATTCTGACGGTGATTACCAGATGCTCGAATGGACCACTACGGGCACAGGACCCCGCTTTGGCTTGCTCGTCCACCACACAGACGGTCAGCGCGAGTTTGAGTACGATCGCCAATCGCACATTGGTCGACTCGATCGAGCTCTGGATGATGCCGAGAGGTTTGGCTGGCAGGTAATCGACATGAAACGAGACTGGAAGCGAGTGTTTTCCTTTGAAAAATAAATTCGAGGAACTTTGATGACGATTCAGCTCATGTTCTACCCGCTTACCTGATGTTTTTTATTTCCAGTGTCTGCGGTTGCTGCTGCATCGGAAGATCGCCCTTCCCCTGCCGCCCATCGTTGCGTGGGTCTTTCGGCGATTCGCCATTGGTTTTGTTATCGTCAATGGATGAAATCAGCGGAGCTGTTTTCATCGAATTGGCGTAGGATCGCAAGAGTCAGTACATAAAAAAATAGCCCCCGTCGTTGGGGGCTAGGTAGGGCGATTCAAGACAGACGGATGATGCAGAGTACCGCCGATGCCAGACTGCGCCTTGTCGCGTTCGATCATTTTACAGAGCTGCCCTGGGGTTACCTACCAGGCGGCTGGTCATTGTTGTTTTGGTTAGACATTCGATTATCGCCGTTTGCTGTGGGACGGTTATAACGGCGGTCGTTGTTAGGTGAGGGTGCAATAAATGGCTGTTCGGTATACGTGCGCAGTGCTTGCGGCGAAGATGGAACAGCGTAGTTGCCCCCTCCTGGGAAGGCAGGGGCGACGATACCGAATACCCCGGGAGTGGAGTTGCTTGGCCAGCCCAATCCGTCGGCTTGGCTAATGACCATTTCCAATTTCAATTCCACCAAACGATCTTTGGCCTCCGTCCGTCGTGCCAGGAGTTCTCGCAATTTGGCCAAGCGGGACTCCAATTCGACGATGCTTTTTTCTTGGGCTTCTAAAAACGCGTCGTATTCCTGGCTCAATTCTGCTTTGATCGCTTGACGGGCAGTTTCTTTCGCTTCGTCTCCTTCGGCCGTTTGGTAATCTTGCATTGCCGAGGCTAATTTGCTTGGTTGGTTGCGGCTCGCCACCTCGTAGGCTCGTTTTAGTTCTTCGTTGGCTCGTACTAGTTCCAGGTCTCGAACTCCTGTAATACTGCGACTCGTTAACCGATCTCGCACTCTTTCCAGTTCTTGAATTTCAGCTTTCCGCATAAGTTCGATTTCCAGTTCCTGGGCATTTTCGGCTGGAACAGGTGCCGGATTCGGCAATGCCGGGAGACTGGGCACGGAGGATGGTCCTGCCGCGGGGTCTTGGGCCCAGAGAGTCGAAATTGCGGCCACCATCGTAATGCCGACGAGAGACGTAACAGTAAAGATGCTTTTCATGATAAGGTTTCCTTTGGTTGAGTAAAAAAGGCGTTCAGTTAAGGGCTATTTTTCGTGGTTTAGGTTTCGTTCGATTTGATCAATCAAAAGGTGCCATTGCTGTAATGGGTCCGGGAGCGCGGCGTTGGGTCCCTCTCGCGAATTCAATTTCAGTTCAGGGTTGGGGTAAAGTGATGGCGATAAAGCAGGATTGAATTGGGGGCCATTTAAAATTTGTTGTTCGGCAAGGGTGATGTCTTGTTCGAGAGCATCGAGATGGAACTGCAGTTCTTTGAGTTCGGCTTCATGTTCGCGAATGACCTTCCAGGATTCAGCCCAATTGGATGGGGCGTCGGCGATGTCCGTCGAATTGTTTTCAGGCAGATTCGAAGACGGCCAGACATTGAGCGGGATGGTCTTGAGGGCGAAGACGCTGGCGAGCGACGCGAGTGCGATCAATGAGCCGGTCAGAATTCGCCGGCGAGTCCGGCGATGCATTTTTTGTTTCGGAGCGGGTCGCGATTGAGGGTGCTGCAAGTGGGCCAAGTATTGCTCAAGCAGCAGTTCGGTTTCTTCGGCCGAGTCATAGCGGTCTTGAGGTCGTTTTTCGAGCAGGCGATCGATGATTGACGACAGAGTGCGGGGGACGTCGGCGTTGATTTGACGTGCGGACAGGGGTTGTTGTTCGCCGATTTGCCTGAGGATGGCCAGCGGGGAATCGCCGCGAAACGGTTCGCGTCCCGTGGCCATAAAATACAAGACGCTGCCTAAGCTGAACAAATCACTGCGAGCATCGATGTCTCGCCCGCTGGCCTGTTCCGGCGACATGTAGTGTGGCGTGCCGGCCAGCCATCCGGTCTGCGTTGCCGCGGCATCATCGGCGGCTCGGGCCAAACCGAAATCGGTGATCATGGCGCGATTCAAATCGTTTTCCAGCAAGACGTTTGCGGGTTTGATATCGCGATGCACGAGGCCTTGTCGATGAGCGGCTGCGAGGCCTGCGGCGATTTGTTTGCCGATGCGGACCACGGAGACGGGATCAAGCGGGCCGTACTTCATCACAATGGTTTGCAAGGAATGACCCGGAACAAACGACATCACCAGGTAGGGCAATTCCGCTTGGGGTGCCACGGCGTGGATCGGCACGACGTTGGGGTGATTCACGGCTGCCGCAGCCTGGGCTTCGCGAGCAAAGCGTCGTCGAGCAACACCGCTGTTTGCCAAATGGGGGGCCAGGACCTTGATCGCCACGGGGCGATGGAGTTCCGAATCGAAGCCTTTGAAGACCACGCCGAACCCCCCCTGCCCTATCAGGCATTCGATATCGTAACGATCGATACGTCCCAGCATTTCGGGATGACTGGGCGGGTCGAGGAGTTGAGCGGCAAAAGATTGTCGTTTAGGCGTGGCTGGACCGGTATCGCGATTGCGATGCGACAAGAGGTCTTCGGAAGTTGATAGTTGAGCCGTCGCCTCGCTCCACCATTGTTCGTCACCGGCGAGTTGTTCGAGTTTGTTTCGACAGCGATCGCAGGTCTCCAAGTGCTGTTCCACTGCAATCGATGGGGGTGAATCAGCGGAGGCTTCGAGAAGTTCGAGTAGTTCGGCTGGAGAGCAGCAGGCGTTTTTTGAGAAATTAGTTGTCTTCATGGCGAGGACTCCTCACTTGGCTGAACTGTTCGCTTTCTTGAACCAGAGTACGGATTTTAGCGAGGACGCGACTGCGGGCGATGTACACGGCCCCGATCGAGATGCCGATTTCATCAGCCGCTTGTTGAGCGGGAACTTGGTTGACGCAGGTCGCCCAGAATGCAGACCAAGTGCTTTCAGAAAAACTATCGCGGGCAATTTCGCCGGCCCGATAAAAAATCTGTCTTCGTTCTTCCAGGTCAAATAGCTGGCTGGTTTGTTCTGGCGAATGGCTTTGTTCTGTTTTCAGGAGCCACGAGTCGCCGGGAGTCGACGGTTGTCTCGACGATTTGCGAAAATGATCAACGACCAGATTGCGAGTCACGCGAGTGAGCCAACCGCGAAAGGTTCCCTTTTCTCGATTGGGGTCCCAGGCGTTTGCCAATTTGGCGACTCGAGTGAGGACTTCTTGGCTAAGATCCTGGGCATCGGAAAGTTGTAGGCCCCGTTTCATGGCCATGC
>JBGSIY010000193.1:0-3416 GCA_041742275.1 Pirellulaceae bacterium
CCCGGACCCGGTTGATCGAGCCGCAATAATACGTCGTAGGGACTCTGGGTTAAATACTCCACGACGCCGCTGAGTGCAGGGGCGCCTGCGGATGCCGTCCAACACTGCCCGATCCTCAAGTCTTTCATTTCCAATGCCGCTGTCAACCTTTCCCAGGCCTCCGCTTCCGGTCCCGCAACGAGGCCCATATGCTGCATGATCGCAGACTGTTGGCCGCGGTAGTGTGTGAGGTAGATCCGCAGGGTGCGGAAAAATCCAGGCCAGCCCGATTCCGTGCCCTCCAGCTGATTGTCCCAGTCATCCGTGCTGGCGAAAAGGCTGTGGACAATCCGGACGATACAGACGCCACCCCCACGCGCTTCGATGCTCCACTCGGCAGCCATCGGCGGCGATCCAGGGACCCAGCCATCGGACTGGGCCGCCCATTTTTTAAGTGGCTCCCATTCAGTCACCTCGGAGCGCGACTCCATGCCCGGGCCGAAGTTCAATGTCAACGCGACAGGTTTCCCATCGCGCACCTCGAATTCAGCCGGTACGAACCAAGACGATATGCCGGGGCCGGTTGCGATCGCTTGCCAGACTTCTTCTGGCGTGCCGGGGACCTCGACTTCAACTTGTACCGAACGGCGTCCATTGGCTTCTTTTTTCACGCTCATGATGGGTCCTTGTTACTGGGTTTTTGTGGCAGTGGGTGCGCTACAACCACTAGGCGGTGTGCACGGCCGCCGATTGCTTTTTCATCGTGATACTTTGAAACGAGTTTTGCGATGGCCTCCGTGAGTTCGCTGCTGAAAGCCGCACGGTCCGTCGCAGATCGGAAACGAACTTCAGTATCCACCGCCAAGGTCGCCAGGTGTTTGCCCGACAAAATCGCACGACGAACAAGGTCGCCCACCTCGCAGATGACCCGCGCGGCGAGGGCGATGAGATAGCTGGCGGAAAGGCGATCGATGTTTCGATTTGGATCTGTTGCGACTGGGCCCAGAGCCTCAGGCGAGACGATATAGGAAGTGGCTGTTGCCACGAGTAGCCGCTCCGTGAGCCCCCCCCATTTTCGTTCTTCGGCCAACCGCACTAAACCGTGCGCCTCAAGCGCGTTCAAGTGATAATTGACTTTCTGCCGAGTAAGGCCGATTCGCGTGGCCAGCGTCGCTGCCGAGGCGGGCTCGGCCAGTTCTGACAGGAGACGGCTGCGCACGGGCTCAAGGGCCACTGTCGCAATCGTCGGATCGTCGATAACTTGAATGTCGTGCATGCAGCGCTTTGTCCCAGAAATGTAAAATGATGACGACGTCGACTTATTCGATTGCCGAATAAACCATTCTCTTGAAATCGTCATGGAGTGTCAGATTGTCCGCACGATGCTGTGTCATAAGGATGCCGATCAGTTTCTTCTCCGGATCGACCCAAAAGCTCGTGCCATAGAAACCTCCCCAATAGTAGGCACCACCGGCAGCCACCTGGTCTTTGTCCACACCAGAAACGATGCCAAAACCATATCCGAAGCGGTCGTTCGGCGACATAAACTGGAGGTCTCCAATCTGGTTGCAAGTCATTTCCCTAACCGTTTCCGGCTGCAGAATGCGAGTGCCATTCAGATGTCCGCCGTTGGCGAGCATTTGGAGAAAGCGAGCGTAATCGGCTACGCTCGACGTTAGGCCCGCGCCCCCGGAACAGTACCCACGCTGCCCCTGATATGGATAAGTAACGGCGTAAAATAACTCCCCGTTCTGTACCATTTCCTCCCCAATTCGTCGAATCAGTTTATCAGGCCCGGATTCGTAAACTGCGGCCAGACGACCGGTCTTGTCAGTTGGCAAATCGAAGTGCGTATCCTTCATTTCGAGTGGCTCAAAGATTCGGCTGCGCATAAACGATTCAAGATCCTGGCCAGAAATCACCTCGACCAACCTGCCGAGGACGTCGGTGGACAGGCCGTACTGAAAGGCACTCCCTGGTTGATGAATGAGCGGCAAAGCAGCCAACCGCCTAACGTTCTCGGCTAATGTGAAAGAGGGCCGAGTGAGCCCATCGCAGATGCCAGCTTTTTGATAGAACTCGGTGAAAGGCTCTTGCGCCATGAAACGATAAGTTAGGCCGGATGTATGCGTTAATAGGTCGTGTACTGTAATTTCCCGACTAGCCGGAACAAGCTTGGAATCACTTCCAGATCCCGGCATCAACACCTTTGGATTCTTGAACTCGGGCAAATACTTAGAAACCGGATCGGTAACCTTTAGTTTACCTTCTTCGACTAAGATCATGACGGCGACGCTGGTAACGGGCTTGCTCATCGAGGCAATTCGGAAGAGTGTGTCGGTAGTCATTTCCTTGTTCGCTTCCACATCCTGAAGCCCTTGTGCCTGGAGGTAACTTACTTTTCCGTCATGAGCGATTAGGGCCACCACTCCGGCAACTTGGTTGCTTTCGACAGCTTGCTCGAGCAGAAGATCGATTTGCTGTTTCGACGGGGTAGCAAGCACCGCATCCTGTGGCGTTTCATTTTTCGTGGACTGACCGCAAGCAACTGTGATGGGCAATGCGGTCATGCAGAGAGCAAGAAACCAGCGAGCAAAAAGACAGCGTGTCTTAGCAGAAGTAAGCATGAAAAGTTCCTTTCAATTTTGAGCCAACTCAGAACGGTGCGATTTACAAGGACATAGATCTTCGCAATTGGAGTTTTAATCACTTCCGGCTGTCGATGCTCGATTACCTTGCCGAACGACAATGGGCCGCCAATATATGCACCGATGGTAGTCTTGACAATTATAGTTGTCAATGAGGGGTCTCGGGTTTTCGCCGAAATTCTCGTAGTCATGGTAAGCCGCTGCATTGCGAAGTTGCGACGATATCGACTGACTTTTTTCCTTGTCAAACAGCTGCCCCTTGTCGGACAGCTACAAAGTCCACCGTTTATTGATAACTATGGGCGAACTGCGGGACGATTGTGTGTTCTTGCCGATCCGCATTGAATCGGGACGAACGCTGGAGCAACGTCGCAGGGTCTTTTATGATTTTCGCCAAACCAGAGAATGCTGGAGCAATTCTTGTGCTATTCGCTTCGCAGAGTCGATCGAAAAAATTACAGTAAGTGATCGGGCTGTAAACGGTAAAACCGATCCTCGACAATCTGGAAAAACAATGTTCACGCGTCGACTTACTCAATACGCGGGCTCTTTTTTTCGTCGATCCTCAAGATAAGAATGGGATCGATTGTTTTTCCATTAAATTCCGGTCACAACTGTCACAGTCCTCAAAGTCAAGTGTCCAAGTGAACAGCGACATTCAACCGATGAAGATCTAAATTGCCACAGGAGTATTGAAGCAGGCACAATCCATTTGCCGAGCTTGTCGATGAATCGACTGACTGCGAGTTGATCGAACAATCGAAGAATGGAAGTCAATCTGCAGTAGAG
>JBGSIY010000194.1:0-18610 GCA_041742275.1 Pirellulaceae bacterium
CGGTGCCACCCACCTTAGTGGGGTTCTCCAGATCTGCCTGAGAATCTTGGTTATTCATTGTGACTCCGTCGGAGAAATCCGTTAGAACAATTCAACGATTATAGAATAGAAGGGTGCGACTCACTACCGCGAAGGGCACTCGAGAGAATATTGAAACTCAAGTGCTCATTCATCGCCGGAGTTGTTGCTTTGTCGTCTATTTCACGCTGCGGCCAGATTCGATTTTGGGGCCGTTTTTTGGTGCAATAGGTGATACTCTCGCAAATCTGATAGGCCACTCCCATGCCTGACATGGTCAGGACCTTAGGATCTGTTCGGCTACTTTTTCTTTTTCTTAAAAAGACCTCCGATTGCATTTCCGGCTTTTTTGGCTGTATCGCCAATTGCTTTGCCGGCCTTTTTGACTTCGTTGCCGGCTTTCTTTGCGGATTTACTAACGGTTTTGCCGACCTTGGAATCGGCAACGGCTTGCCCCGCTTTTTGAACGCCTTGGTCAATCTTTTGTCCCGCTTTCTTGCCGAAGTCTCCCACGGTTTTCCCTGCGTCTTTGATGTCGTTGCCCACCCGTTTGGCAGCTCCCTTGGGATCGGTGAATGCTTGTTTTGTTAGGGAACTGTCCCAGGATTGTTTTACATTTTTAAGTGATTGTTCTGCATTGTTGGTTCCGTTGATCAAGTCGCCGATGCCATCGATGCCCAAACTGATTGGATCGGTTCCAACGACGTCATTAAGAATTAATCCGGTTGGTGATAGTTTTTTCAGCTTGGCTGCACCTTTGCCCAGTTTGCTGATTTTACTGGCATTCGCCAATCCTATCGTGTTTCGTGCTTTTTGCGCCAATTTGCCACGTTTGGCGAGTTCATTGGCCTTGGAGGTCGAAAGTTTCGCTGGGCCTGAGGGGCTGGGTTTGGTGCGCGCTTGCTGCGCCAGGTTTCCGCGTTTGGTTAAGTTGTTGGCGCGGGATGTGGACAGTTTTGCGGGGCCTGATGGTGTTGGTTTGGCGCGCGCGTGCTGCGCCAGGTTGCCGCGTTTGGTTAGGTTGTTGGCCTGGGATGTGGAAAGTTTTGCCGGGCTTGAGGGACTGGGTTTGGCGCGTGCTTGTTGGGCCAGGTTACCGCGTTTGGTTAGGTTGTTGGCTTGAGATGTGGACAGTTTCTTGATCGATTTTTGGTTTGCTAGTTTTTCGGCCTGAATCACTTCCGGCGGACGCTGGCGTGTGAGGACCGAAGATGCCTCAGATTGAGGGCGGATTGTAGGCTTCGCCGCTTGCTCCTTTAGTTTTACTTTGGGCTGGGTAGTTTCGTCTTGACCAAAACACGTTCCGGCCATTAGGGTCAAAAATAGAATTGGGTAAATGAGCGATCTCATGTCGTACTCCTGGAAATTATGTTGCTGTTTGTCGAGATTTTGAATTCATTGAAATTGCAGGAATAAAGAGTGCGGCGTTGGAAGCCCGCGAACTCCTCAGGTTGCGATAAAAATCATTGGACTTCGTTGACTAATGTGATATCAAATTCGGAAATCAGTTTTCCCGTGGCGTCGAAGAGTTTGAGAACGCTGACTTTCGGTTCGGGCATAGGCAGGTCGGGTAAGATGAGTTTGACTTCTGAAGCGGACCATTTGGCAATTGTCGCTTGGTGGGTTGCTGGCCCGATTTGAAAACTGGCGGATCCCGGATGATCGCCCATCGATTCACCCTCTAAAACCAATTCATCGCCCAGTTCCAATAATGGCAACTCGGTTTCGTCGGTGGTCGGAACTTCGGATACGACATCTTCTGCGTCTTCATCAGCGGGACGTAACTGCACTGTCAATTGTTCCGCGATATTTTGTTCGCTGGTCATTACGGCCACGTCCGCTTCAACGGTATTGATCATTGGTAGGTTAGGAAGAATTGCCGAGACTTCTGTGTCGGTCCATTCGACAAGTTCGGCGAACAAAATCAATTCACCGACAATCACGTAGACCGCACCGGGTTGTTCCCCGAAAGCGATTCCGTCGATTGAAACCAACTCCCCGGCGGCGACTTGGGGTAATGCGACTTCGGCTTCGGCCGATTCCGATACCGTCTCAGAGGGAGACGTCGGCAAGGCAATTACGGTTGTAACGGGCGGAGTGGGACAGATGATGGTTTCGACGGGGGGACCAATATCGGGTTGCCATGGTTGCGGCGTGATGATGGGATGCGGACGGACAATGGGCCTGGGGGTTGGCATGGGCGGGTAGGGCAAAATTTGTGGCGGGGGTCCGCCTTGCCGCCATTCTTGGACGGCCCCGCGAACTTCGCCTTGGAATTGTTGCGCGCCACGGCGAATTTCTTCCTTGAAAACCTTTCCAAGGTCAAATTGTCCCCAAGCCTGAGGTGCGTTCATCAGCAGCAGGGAGGCTGCAACAATGACGATCTGTGACATTTTCATCTGTTTTCTCCACAAAAAAATTGAACTAGCATGCGATTGAGAACCGGGGTGGGGTTCATTCCAGGTAGTCATGTGCACCGGATCGCAGTCGGGGGACAGTTTTTTCTGGATAGTTTGGAAAAAAAATGGGGAGAGGCTTCATAGGGTAGGGGGCGAGGCGTTGGGAGATCGAATCAGAGACGTGAGAAATTTCTCACTCAAATTACCAATTTCGACTCCCAAGTATCGATGGCAATGGGGCGTTTGTCGCTCGTCTATTTCTGAAATCTAGTCCAATGTCATGGTCGGACAAACGGTCGGGCCTTCCCGACGATTCAGGGCGAATTTTGTCGTGTCTAAGAACGGGCATTGTCGGATTTGATGGCGATTTCATCCCGCGTGACGGCAGGTCGTTTTCGAAAGGGGAAAAACGAAATGGATTCCGTTATCGGTGTCATCGATAGTTAGTTGACTAGATCAAAATCGATAGTTTCTGAGATCGTTGACTCCTGTTTGAAAACGTGGGAGTGGCGAAGTGGGGCCGGTAATTTGATTTCGCCGCTGAAGGCGAATCGCCCGGCCAGACTTGCTCCCCCCGTCCCCAAGAAAGATTAATTTAGCACTAGCTGCCAAAAAAATATGGAAACGTATTGACTGTCCCTTAGACTTGGTGTATTAATTGATTAGTGCACGAGTTCAGTGATGCGGAGGTGGACATGCGGTGGACGATTGATGCCGATAACGGCGTACCCATATTTGAGCAGTTGGTGCGGCAAGTACAGTTTGCCGTGGCCCGAGGAATTTTGACGCCGGGGCAAATTGTGCCCAGTACGCGCGAGTTGGCCAAACAGCTGGCGATCAACCCGAATACGGTTCAACGGGCCTACACGGAACTTCAGAACTTGGAGGTTCTCGAAGCGTTGAGGGGGCGAGGTATGGCCGTTTGTTCCGGAGCTGCCCGGCAGTGTATCGCTGAACGCAAGACATGGCTGACAGAACGTGTGCAGCAAGTTGTCGATGAGGCGATTCAGGGCGGTCTATTGCCAGATGAGCTGAGGGAGTTGTTTGAGCGGGTGATCGCTCGGCGGGAGAAACAGCACAATCAACAACAAAAACGAGGTGTCGAATGAGCGAGATGGCGATCGAGGTCCGGGGTTTAACCAAGCGTTTTGGCCACCAACCTGTGTTGCGTGATACGAATTTAGCGGTGCCCCGTGGGTGTGTCTTTTGTTTGGTGGGTGAAAATGGTGCCGGCAAATCAACGTTGTTGCGATGTTTGATGGGCTATTATCGACCGGAGGCAGGCTCGATGCGAGTCTTGGGGCTCGATCCCCTGAAACAGCCGATGGAGGTCCGGCAAAAAGTTGCTTACGTTTCCGATTCACCTCGTTTTTATGAATGGATGCGGGTTCACGAAGTCGCGTGGTATGCCGCAGGTTTCTATCCTGCGGGATTTTTCGATCGTTTCCAGCAGCGGGCGATCGAATTTGAACTGCCAGCGCACTCGAAGATTCGTGAGCTCTCCAAGGGAATGCGTTCTAAATTGGCGTTGGCGTTAGCCATGGCTGCCGAGCCACAGTTGCTGATCCTCGACGAGCCCACGTCAGGCCTGGATCCGTTAGTCCGACGTTCGTTTCTGGAGTCGATGTCGGAATTGGCAGGTACCGGAAGTACGATCTTGATTGCCAGTCATCAGCTACATGAGTTGGAGCGGGTGGCCGATCGGGTGGCATTTATTTCCCACCAACAGATTACAGTGGCCGACGATTTGGATCATTTGAAACAGGAAATTCAGAGGATCGAGTTGTCGTTGCGCGATCCACTGTTGGCTCTGCCTGCGGTGGCCAGCGAATTGGATGTGATTGCTGCTCATACTCAGGGCCGCACGCAAGTGTGGTTGGCGCGAGGGCTGACTCCCGAACGGCGCGACCGGTTCATGGCGGATGACAATGTCATCGAGTTGCAAACGGGCCGCCCCTCGTTGGAGGAACTTTATGTGGCGTTGACTCGAGGCAACTCTCAGAATCTGTTGAACCAAACGAGGGAAGGTGAGGTGTCTGTATGAGTGAATGGCGACTGAACCCTGTGACTCAGCCCGGTCCGTTACCGAGCTTGATTTGGAAAAACTGGCGAGAGACGCGGACGTTGGCCTTGGCGCTAGGTGGATCGATTTTATTGATTTTGATCGTATTGAGTCAGCTGCCTGTAGAAATTGGAAATAGTTTATACGGTAACTCAACGGAGTCGCTGTTGCCCTTGGCCTGTATTTTCCCTGTGGGCATCAGCTTGCTCGTTCCTGTGTTGGCTATCGGCCAGGACCGTCAGGCAGGGACTTGGAACTGGACCAGTGAATTGCCGTGTTCGCCGTTTCAGCATTTCTTGTCCTGGTTTTTGGTGTGGTCTGTGGTGGCAGCGGCTGGATGGGCCATCTTATTGGTTTCTACTTGGCTATTGACCAGCCCGAGTATCGAAAGTCCGATTACGGTGCTCTCACTGAGCAGCTTGGTGTGGGTTTCAGTGATCTGCATCAATACAATGATCATCATGACCTCATCCATGTTGTGGTTTCGCGATCCATTAAAAGGTTTGGTGGTCGGAGGTGTGACTGTCTACGGCGTGCAATTGGGCATCTATGTCGCTGTTGAACGACTTCAAGAGGAACGATATTGGACAGAAGGGGGCTGGTTGTTTGTTTGGCTTTTCTGGATCGCCACGGTGGGTGGAGGGGGAGCTTTTTCGATACTGGCGGCTTGGCTCTATGACTGGCGTTGGCGAAGGGGCCAATATTTTCATTGGTCGATATCGTTGCTCGGCACTGCAAGTCGCCGTCAGGTGGCTACCAGGATTCCTGGTGCAGACGATTGGTCGCGGTACGCGGCGGGTACCGACCGTCGCCGCGGTGGACTACTGCTCCGCCATTGCTGGTTCTTGTTCGGCAATCAGTTCTGGACGACGTTAGTTGTTGTCTCGTTATACTTGGCGTTAGTTGTGGGCGTCAGTTTGAATTCCCTGTCCGAGGTTTTTTGGATTACTCTGGGGAATTGTTTTGTGTTTGTAGTGGCTTACTTGGGTGTGAGCGTCGGCAATTCATTGCTGAAGCAGGAACAATTTCGTTTCTTCTCCGATCGCGGTTGGCGGACAGGAATCCTCTGGGATGCCAGTTTTTTTGTTCATCTTGCGGCGATCACAGGCGTCGTAGTTGTAATTGCGATATCGGGAAATTCGGTATTTGGATTTGGATTTGGAAATGGAGTGTCTGAAGCACTGTTGGGCATTACCTTTGCGCTGTTGGGTATTTTGCCGATTTATGTTCTCATGGTGTGGAGTGGTTTGCTCATGCGTAACTCACTTGTGGCGCTGGGTACCGGGGCGATTGCGACGATTTTCTTTTTCCTAATTTTTGCTTTTTCAATCCAATACGCAGACGCCTATTTTCCACCATTTGCGTATTCGGTTCGGTGGTCGCCGGTCATCGGCCTCACGTTGATTGTTTTGGGATTGGTTTTGAGTTGGTTGGTGACTCGGCAAGTCGGCCGGCACTGGATGATTTACGGACGAGTCGATTGGATGCGTCTGCTGTTGGCCTATGGTGTGTTGGTCACGAGTGCGCCGCTATTAATATTAACCTATTATGTGATAACGATTTTTCTTGTATAGCACTTGGAGCAACATGGCACACTCGTAATCGGTTTTTATCCGGTGGAACCTAACTCGCGATGGGTCTATCGTGTTTCAAGTCACCCCAAGGTTTCCGCTTTAATTGCAAAAACAATTCGTGAACCAGCAAAGGGCGATTTAAATGGTACCGACCACGAAGGGGTGTGCCGCCCACGGTTGTATCGCCTACGAAGGGTTGTGATTCAAGAACACCTATAAGTGCTACAACCTACAGGTGTGAGTGAGGTCTCTTCAATCATGGCTACCTCGTTTTGCAGGCTTTACTGCTGTAGATCCTCTCTGGGATTCCACTTTTGGAACGGCTAATTTTTTACCTGCGTATTCCGTAGTGGACGAGATTACGAGTCCCGTCGCAACGGACTCGTTGTTTCGTACACGATTACCATTGTAGATTTTCCCATTGTGGATTTGTCGATGCAAAAAATTGGTGACAATTCAGTTTAGCCAAAAAAGAAGACGATGGAGAAATTGGGCTAGCGGAAGATTTGTTTTCATGATTTATGGAGGAATCCGCCAGAGCCCTGGCGCGCGTAAAAGCGCTTGGTTCAAGTCCCAATACGGAATTGAGCTTTTCGCCGCTGGCTTTACTCGACGGGTTATCGGACGGGAGGCTCGTTTGAGACTGTGTAAAATTCTGACCGTGCCTGTCTAAACTAGTCGTAAACCAGTCGTCATGCGATAGATCAGTTGTTTTTACATGACCTCATCACGGTGACCAACGCGGAAGGATGGATTCACTTTGTATTAAAAAAAGATTCGGAACCTCCACCGACATCGGGTTTTCACCCATGTGTGATAAATTAAAATGATCGCTCCGAAAACGTGCGTCGAAACGCAGACTATGGTAAGCTGAGAGAATGGATAATTTCGCTTCGCATCTACGCGCAACAATGAAAACGATGATTGTCTCGCCATCCGGACGGATCGGCATTGGACGTAAGCCGTGGCCTGAATCAAGCCCGAATTGGATGCGGCAGGCGACCGCCGGCCGATGTTATCGATTCATGCTAACCGTAGCGATGATCAGTTGTGTTTGCGGCGCGGTGTCATCATCTCTCCTGGCGCAGACGCCAGGGAGTGCCGCCGATGATCCACAAAAAGCGGCCGCTGTTGACAAGGAAGACTTAGCCCCAGCTCCGACCCAAGTCGACGTCAACCCCATCGCGCGTGATGACGAGATTCGGACGCGGTTGCAGAGCGTTTTGGATGCCACCGGCTGGTTTATTAATCCGCAAGTTGAGGTTAGAGAAGGAGTTGTTTTTATCAACGGTCAGGCGGAGACGGATGATCTCAAGAAATGGGCTGGTGATTTGGCTAGGAACACCCAGGATGTTGTTGCAGTCGCCAACCGAATGAAGGTACTTGAACCGTCAGTGTGGGATTTCAGTCCAGCGTGGAGCGGGGTGCTCGTGCTGTGGCGCGACTTTATCCGTTCGCTCCCGTTTTTCTTTTTCGGGCTACTCATTTTGATGTTGTCGGTGGGAGCCGGTTGGCTGGTGACTCGAGGAATGCGGCTGTTCCTCCGACAAAAAGTGCGAGCGAATCTTTTACGCAATGTGATCGCTCGCGGGATCGGTGTAGTCGTTTTCCTCATTGGCGTCTACATTATTCTGCGTGTCTCCGGCTTAACCCAACTGGCGCTCACGGTCATTGGCGGCACCGGCCTGATTGGGCTGGCCGTTGGTATTGCTTTCCGTGACATCACAGAAAATTTTCTGGCCAGCATTTTTCTCAGTATTCAGCAACCCTTCGAGACGGGCGACCTGGTCGAAGTCACCGGAGTAACGGGGTACGTTCAGCAGCTGAACGTGCGGACAACTATCCTGATGACGCTCGACGGCAATCTAGTTCAGATCCCCAATGCCAGCGTTTATAAAAGTAACCTGCGCAACTTCACGAGCAATGCTAATCGTCGCGTGGACTTTTCCGTCGGCATCGGCTACGACGATTCGATCGCCGAGGCTCAAGAGATTGCACGGAAAGTGTTGGAGAGTCACCCGGCCGTATTGAACGACCCTGAGCCGTCTGTGCTGGTCGACAGCCTGGGGACTTCAACCGTGAATTTGCGGGTTTACTTCTGGCTCAACGGCCGCGAACACAGTTGGTTGAAGGTGCGTTCTTCGGTAATCCGCCTTGTGAAACTGGACTACCAAAAACAGGGAATTTCGATGCCGGACGAGGCCCGAGAGGTTGTCTTCCCGAAAGGCATTCCCGTTACCATGGTCAACCGAAGACCGGAGACGCGGGAAGACGAGCCCGTCGAGCCGATCTCTGCGCAAACGCAGCCCGAAGAATTCAATGCGACCGCAACAAAAGCGGAAGGCGGGCTGACCAGCGAAGCGGGGGTTATCAAAGAGCAGGCGCGGCACGTGGGTCCGTTGAACGATGGTGAGAATCTCTTGAAAGGTCAACTCAACCCTCCAAATCAAGAACCCAATACATAATTCAAAAAACCCGGCAGAGTTAACAAAGACAGCGGCAACGAGTTGTCAAAGTGAACTGCACGGTCACTCCAATTACAATCGATTATCGATTCCACACGACACGCGGTCGACGTTCCCGTTTTTGACCTAAGTCGACCAAGACAATCAACAAAATTTTCTGAACAAGGAAAGATAGTGAATAAAAGAAGCGACGATTTGCCGGGCGGGGCTCGCGGGAAGTTGCGGTTGGCCCAACGTACCGCTGTTGTCTGTGTGGTGATCGGATTATTTGTCCTTGGTGTTCTGGCTATCGCCCTGGCGGTTGATGTTTTTTTAATGGCTTTTATGAGTTTGTTGCTCGCGATTTTCTTGCACACCTTGGCGAGTTGGCTCAATCAATATTGGAGTTTGGGGCCCGTGTGGTCGCTTGTCGCGGTTGTGGCGTCGCTTGTGCTGATGATCGTGACCGCCGGATGGTTTCTGGTGCCGACAATCGCAGAGCAGTTGCAGACGCTGCAAAGTAAGTGGCCGGAGTCAATTTCGAGTCTTCGCGAGCGGTTGGGCTCCACCACATGGGGCAGCTGGTTGATGCAGCAGTTACCAGACGCCGAAAATGCCTGGCCGGAAATACAAGCCACGCTTTCGCGCGCCACCGGGATTGTGACCTCGGCGATCGGTGGTGTGGGCGTCGTGGTAGTGGTGCTGGCCTTGGGACTAATGCTCGCAGCGCAGCCACAAGTTTATCAAGAAGGATTTTTTTTCCTTGTGCCGCCATCGCGGCGTGTGCGAGCAAAACAGGTTTTCGAGGAGATCGGTTCAACGCTTCAGTGGTGGTTGATTGCCAAATGCTTAGCAATGTTAATCGTTGGCCTACTGACTTGGTTTGGGTTGTTCTTGCTGGGTGTGGAGATGGCGGCGACCTTGGCGGTGCTTGCCGCATTGCTGACGTTTGTCCCGAACTTTGGGCCCATTGTAGCTGCTGTGCCGGCTGTGCTCCTGGCGTTTCTGCAAGGGCCCATGATTGCTCTGTGGGTCGTATTGCTGTACATCGCCATTCAGACCGTTGAGAGTTTTGTGATCACGCCATTGATTCAATATCGCGCCTTGGCGCTTCCACCGGTTCTCGTGATTGTCTCGCAACTTGTCGCCAGTGCCTGCTTGGGCATTTGGGGGTTGGCTCTTGCGACGCCATTGCTGGCTGTTACCGTAGTGCTAGTGCGAATGTTGTACGTCGAGGACATTTTGCGCGAGGGGGCTCCCCTGTCGTCCGAAGATGGTAACAATGCATGACCCGCACTGTTTGCAGTTTGATCCAGGAAGAAACGATAACGACCCCGAAAGCCAGATGGTACATGAATAAAACGATGATCACGAAACTACGACATTGGTGGCAAGAGTTGCGAACAAGCTTTTGGTTTGTTCCCGCGTTGATCGTTGTGGGCGCCGTCGGCCTTGCCGCTGGTTTGATCGCCTTGGACGCAAACGTGGATTTGCAGTTTGAAGACAAGTGGCCGCTTGTCTTCGGCGCGGGAGCTGCCGGGTCTCGTGGCTTGCTCACCGCCGTGGCCAGTTCGATGATAACGGTGGCGGGCGTGGTGTTTTCCATTACCATCGTTGCCCTCTCGTTGACATCGAGTCAATACACTTCGCGGGTACTCCGCAATTTTATGGGCGACCGACCGAACCAAATCGTGCTGGGGGTGTTCGTGGGAATTTTCGCCTACTGTTTGGTAGTGCTGCGAACCATCCGGGGCGGAGATGAAGGTGCGTTTGTTCCATCGCTGGCGGTACTGGGCGGGATGGTTCTCGCATTTGTTGGGATTGGTTATTTGATCTTCTTTATTCACCACATCTCGATATCGATTCAGGCGTCGAGCATCATTGCTGCGGCGGCCGAGGAAACGATCTCCGCTATCGACCACTTGTTTCCCGATGATTTCGGTGACAACATCGACGATGATACGGACGGGAATCCGGCGGCCGTTCTGGGAGGGCTGACCTGGGTGACGATCGCAGCCAGAAAGACCGGCTATATTGAGAGTGTCGACGGGGACGCGCTTCTGGAGTTAGCACGTCGGCACGAAATTATTGTGCGGATGGAACGCGGTATTGGGGAATTTGTTGTTGAGAACGCACCGTTAATTTCCGTGGCCGGTCTGAGCGATTCTAACGACGAGGCGGCAGACGAATTGAGTGGGGGATTTGTCATTAGCCGTCATCGGACCGTGCAACAGGACGCAAGCTTCGGCATTCGGCAGATTGTGGACATCGCCTTGAAGGCGTTGTCACCTGGTGTCAACGACACCACGACCGCAGTGATGTGCGTCGATTATTTGGGGGCGATTCTCGCTAGGCTTGCTCCACGGGGGACAGCGACCGCTTATCGACTGGATGAGGGCAAATTGCGTGTCATCGCGCGCGGCCCGGGCTTCGAGAGCCTGTTGGCCGAAGCCTTCGACCAGATTCGGCAAAACGCCGAGGGCAACGTCGCGGTCCTGACACGACAGCTTCAAGCATTGGAATCCATTGCCCGGCAGACGACCAGCAGTCGACGGCGGCACTCGTTGCGGCAACAGGCCAACTTGATCGTCGCCGTGGCCGATCGCACGATTCACTCGTCATACGATGCCGCGGTTGTGAAGGCTGCAGCGGCAGGCCTGTTTCAATGTCTCGATATGCCGAGCGCGCGGCCTTCAGGTCCCACCGCGGGGGGGTAATCACGCGGGCTCATGAATATCGCCTCATCTTTGCCTCGATCTCGTTGCTACTGCCGCTTGGATCGAAGGCTAACGGGTCAATGGACGAGCCTCAACTCTGTTGGTCGTTTTCTTGCGGACTCGTTGCCGGTGTTATCTCGACGGCCAAAATTGAAATATCGTCCAACGGTCTTCCGTCACCAATCCATTGCATGATGGTGCCAAGCAACGTCTCCAGGTTTTCTTGCAGCGGCTTGGAACGACCTTGGACGATAGTCTCCATTAGGCGGGCGTTTCCAAACAGGTTTCCATCCGGATCCAAAGCTTCGGTGACACCATCGGAGTACAGGTACAGGCGGTCACCTGGCATCAGACAGACGGATCGTTCCTCGTAGACTTCGTCAGCCAACCCGATGGCGCAGCCGTCACTTTCTAGGACCGCTGGGGCGGCATCGGAGGGAAGGTGCACTGGTCCGGGATGCCCGGCGGAGACATAACGGAACCTGCCGGTTGCCACGTCGAGGATTCCGTAGATCATCGTGGTCAATTGTTCGGTGGGCGCCTCGAATGGAAAAAGCTGGTTCAGGCGAGCGGCGACCTCCTGTGGCGGCACGGTATCGGGTCGGCCTTGTTTTCCGTCCCGAATCAAAATGGACGAGGGCTGCGAAGGGGGCGAAAGTAGACGGCTGATCGTCACGGACAAAAGTGCCGACGCGATGCCGTGACCGCTGACATCGAGAATGTAAAGTCCGACGTGGTCGTCGTCCAAAGGAATAATGCTCAGTCCGTCGCCCGCCAGTTCATCGCAGGGTCGATAGACCCAAGCGAATTCCACACCTGGGACACTGAGTCCCGGGGCGGGTAAAAACGTTTCCTGGATTTTGGCCGCTGCATGCAAGTCCCGAGACATCCTGCTGATCACCTTGGTCAGCTGCCAATTGGTTTCTTCCAACTCGATTTGCAGGCGGTGGATCTTCAAGTGAGTTTCGACCCGCGCATGCAATTCTTCCATTTGGAACGGCTTGGTGATGTAATCGACACCACCCGTAGCAAACGCTTTTACCTTGTCCATCTGGTCTGTGAGAGCACTGATGAAGATAATCGGGATCCCCTTGAGCTGGTCGTCGGCCTTGAGGCGTTCGCACACCTCGTAGCCGTTCATCTCCGGCATGTTGATGTCCAGTAGAATTAAGTCTGGGGGATCGCGTTGTGCTGCCAGCAGCGCTAGTTTGCCGCTGGGAACGGGGCGGACTTTATAGCCTCGATCTTTCAGCATGCCGGCTAGTACTTGGAGATTGGCGTGGGTGTCGTCGACGACCAGAATGTTGGCAGGTTGCCCAACACTTTTTTTGGCAGGTGTGGAATTCAAAGGACACCGTCCGGGCTGAATAAATCTAGCAGTTCTTGGTATTGAAAGTTTTCCGCGAGGCGGCGAAGTTCACCGGCAATGCGGGGGGCGCTGGATTCCATTTCTTGGATTCGTGCCAGCAACTGGTCCAAGTCCGCGGTAATAATCGCTTCTCGCATGGAGTTGACGACGTCGGTCGGCCAATCTGCTAGGGATTCCGGAGTGAGCAGGGTTGCTTCTTCCTGGGAGGTGGCTGTGGGAGGATCGGCGTAAACGTATTCGACACCGGTTTGGTTGTGAATCTTTTGAAATAATTCAACCTCTCGGAACGGCTTGCTGAGAAAATCGTCGGCGCCAATGGCCAACAGATCCTGTCGGTTCTCGTCCAAAGCACTGGCGGTCACTGCGATAATTTTGGGTTCCTTGCCGCCAGGCGAGGCTCGAATGAGGCGAATCGCCTCATGTCCGTCCATCACCGGCATACGAAAGTCCATGAGAATCAAATGGGGATGCCATTGTTCGAACTCACGCAGGGCGTCGGCTCCGTTGGTCGCCAGTCGAACTTCGAATCCGACCGGGGCGAGGAGCTGTGCCAAGAGTTGGCGATTGTCGTCGATATCATCGGCAATCAGCACGCGGCAGGTAGGCTGTCCTGACAAGAGTTTAAGGACATGGCGGGGTTTTTCCTTCCCTTCAACTGCTTGGGCCTCCCCCTGTTGCAACGGTATTTGAATGACAAAAACGCTGCCCTGACCCACCTGAGTCCTCAGCGTAATGTCTCCCCCCATGAGTCGAGCGAATTCCCGGCTGATGGCTAAACCCAGGCCGGTTCCAGTCCCGGTCTGGTGCCCGGTCTTCGTCTGCTCGAAATACCCGAACAATTTTTCTTGGTCTTCGTCAGAAATACCTGGCCCTGTATCCTCGATTTCGACTCGGAGAACGGGCTTGTTCGTTTCGTCTGTCTTCGCGCACACACGCACGCCGATTCCACCTTGCTCGGTAAACTTGACGGCGTTGCCCAAAAGGTTGATAAAAACTTGACGCAGTTTGTTGACATCGGTCACGATATATTGCGGGACTTCACCGATCACTTCCACTGAGAAGGTCAACTTTTTCTCATTGGTGCGAACGCGGAACATCATCTCCATGTCTTTGAGAAGGGCGGGCAGATCGAACGTTGAGACGTTGAGCGTGGTGCGGCCCGCTTCGATTTTTGACATCTCCAAAATATCGTTGATCAAGGCCAGGAGATGCTCGCCGCTGCGGTTGATGGTTCCCAGGTATTGGCATTGTTGTGGTGTGAGGTCTGGGTCGCGGAGCATGAGCTGTGAGAACCCGAGGATGGCGTTCATAGGGGTGCGGATTTCATGCGACATGTTAGCCAAAAAAATACTCTTGGCGCGGTTGGCCTCCCGCAACGAATGTTCGTAACGTTTGCGTTCGGTGACATTTCTTGCTGAGGCAAATACCCCTTGTAGTTTGCGGTCGCGGTCATGGAATGTCGAGGCGTTGTAGGAGACAACGGTTTCTGTGCCGTCCCTGGCCCGTGCGGTGAGTTCGTAGTCGGTAAGTTTGTGTTCGCCTAAGACGCGTTTTATACCGGCCTCGGCTTGTTCAGGGTCAGTGAAGTAGGCCTTGAAGGGCGCGCCAATTAATTCATCGCGAGTGCATCCGGTGAGCGCCTCCATCTGCTTATTGACGTCGGTGATAATGCCGCGGGGGTCGGTGGTGATCAAGGCATCGATATTGGATTCGATTAGCGAACGCGTATAAAATTGCTGGTCACGGACGCGTTGATCCAGCAGCATTCGCTCAGCATCCATCTGTTTGCGCGCCGTATTGTCGGTGCCAATGAGTAGATAACCGATGATCCCTCCTAGGGCGTCACGCAGTGCGGTCACCGATACGATTGCCGGGAAACGGCTGCCGTCCTGGCGGATATAGGTCAATTCGTAAATGTCCTCGATCCCGCGCGAAGCCTTGAATACCAAGGCCTCGAAGCCCGGCGAGATTGTGGTCCCGAGCTCGGCACTCAAGGCCTTGGCTCGCGTGACTACTTCCTGGGGATCAGAAATGTCGGCGGGAGTAATCTTGTTCACCACGTCGGCCGCAGCGTAACCTAGCATGCGTTCGGCGCCCACGTTGAAAATTTGAATCACGCCTTTCTCATCCGTGGCGATGCTGGAAAAGTTGGCACTGTTGAAGATCGCGCTTTGCAACGCGCCGGCTTTTAGCAACTCTTCCTCCGCCCGCTTCCCCGCGGTTACATCCTCCATGGCCAGGACCAACAGTTCGCCGTGATGGCTTGCCTCGAGCTTGCGAGCATTCAGGAGCATCACTCGGCGACCGATCAACGGGAAGGTATGGTCGAGTTCAAAATCATCGAAGACAGAACTTTTGGGAACGATATCCTCGAGCAGTGTTCGCAGGTCAGGGATGTCCCACTGTCCGTTGCCCAACTCATAAATCAGTCGTCCCTCGGTCTCCTCGCGCGAAACGTGAAAGGTCTGATAGAAAGCGCGGTTGGCGGAGCGGACGCGGAGCGAAGCGTCGAGAATCAGCAAGGGCTCTCGAACCGTGTCAACGATGTTTTGAGCATAGTTCTGAATATCCTCGACCGACGGTATTTGGTTCATCAACGCATCTTTCTAGCAGGCTTCGCAGTCAAGATGGGCTGCGACCCAGGTACAGCCTCGCCCAAAACCGCTTCCAACACCTTGATCTTTTTTGATATTCTCCACTTGGCTGACTGTTTGGGCAACCACACTCTCCCATCCGGGCTTCGCTGCACGTGGCATGCAACAATCGGATCGTTCAAGAGGATCCTTTACGGGCCCCTAACACGATCAAAACAATACCCACGGCCAAGGCGATGCCGCCTGCGACTGGATTCAAAACGATCGTATGTGGCCGAGAGACGTCGATCGTCATGAATCCAACATCCGCCACTTCCTCGGTGGTGAAATACGTAAAACTTGGAACCGCCAGGGCAACGAAGCCCAGGACTGCCAGAATCAAACCGATAACGAAAATGGGTCTCATTATTCAACTCCCTAAAGTGTAAAAAATTTACTCGGTCACGCTTGGTCTTCTTCACCCTCTGGCGATTCGGCGATGAGTTTTTGGATTATCGGAACCTTCGAACCAATAAATAGCACATTAAGTACATTGATTTGCTCGCGAGTTGCGCCGGAGGTATGGATCTCCAAATCGCCAGAGCCGAGGCCGATCAGCCAGTGCCGGAACAAATCATCGCGATGTTTATCTAGGGCCATGCCTTGCGTGTTGTAGCTCTGCGAACCACTGCCGAACAGCGCGTGATAAGTCAATTGACCTGGCTTGATCTCCCAATAACTAGTGCGGTCCATTCCAAACACACTGACGAGCCATACAATCAGCAACAACGTTGAGAACCAGAAATAGGCCCCCAAGTTCAAGCTGATCTCCAAGCCGCCGAACCAACTGAGAACTTGGTCCCACCAGCCGAAATAGGCCAGTAAAACGATGACGAGAGCAATACCCATTATGACCATTCCCGAGGCCAACCCGCGTACAGAAATATTCGTAATCAAAATGACCAGGAACAAAACGAAGAAAAAGAGGAGCCCCAAATTGCTGCTCGAATGAATCCAGGTCTGACTCTGGCCGATCGTGTGTTCTTGGCCAAACGAGTAAGTAATTATCGCCATAATGTAACCGGTCACCCAGACCGGCCACCAGTAAAACAGCGATGAATGACTGTAGATGCGCAGGTGGCGGATTTTCGCCACATCTGGTTGGTTTGAAGTTTCTGGTGGGGCTCTCTCTACCCGCGAGGCTCTTTCTGCCCGCGGAGCTCTCTCTGCCCGTGGAGTTTCGTGATACCGCTCCTCGGGTTGGGGTTGGCTCGTTGGTTGGTCGCTCACGATCATGTCTCCTTCATTGATTGAACTTTAAATGTCGCGGCCTTCGACCGACGGTGAACCGCACCAACGTTGCCAACAAGTGACCTCGTCTTCCTAACCAAAAGGCTCCGGTCCAAAAATCTTTTAACTGTCATCTTTTAACTGTCACTGCGGGGTCTTGCTGGTCACTTTGGTAAATTTATTCGCCACCTGAACGCGTCTGAACCCGTAGCGAATTTCTGTCAACGTTGGCGGTAAAATTGCTGAGTCTTGCTCGCCGCGTGGTATTCGTTTTTTTACTGCGTGGTGTTCGGCTACTTCTGCGTGGTCTCCGGTTATTTACGCCTACATCTCTGTCTGGTGGAGTTGGTTGGGGAGGTTTCTGTAGGGCGGATTGTCCTGCAATACACAAACCTGCCATCTACGAACAAAAGAGCCGGCGTGTCCGCACACCTAACGGTGTTGGGCAACGCCGGCTTAATTTTAAACGGACCCTCCGGCACCCGGCCAGGTTGTCCTTTAGCAATTCATCCGACAACCTCGTTTGCATAGAAGGAGCCAAGCGTGTAGAAAACGCGCAATCGTTCCTTCAGACCAAAAATTGTATCCCGCCGCAGATCAAAGGCAACTGATTTCTTAACTCAAGCCCGGTATTGCCAAGCGTTAAGCGTTGTTCGGACCAAGACAGTTTGTGCCGTGTGACGCCGAAACAGCTCTGCACAGCCACCAACGTCGCCGTTTAAATAGACTTCGTCGACGCCTCGGTCACGCTTCTTCGGTCACTCTTATTTGGTACCGCGGGCGCACGAAGTTAAAAAAGTGTAGAATGATCTCTATAAACGAATCGATGCCAAGAAAAAAATAGGGAGAACATTCATGAAGACAGAATCGACCAAGCCGCCCGTCGAGCCGAAGACTCAGGAATTTCTCGACTCGCTGGCCGGTGCACCTCCGCTGCATACATTGTCCTACCCGGATGCGCATGCCGTGCTGACCGATCTGCAGTCCCAGCCAGTAGAGCAACCGGATGTGGCAACGGAAGATGTAGAGTGGCCGGTTGGCCCCACGGGCAAAACATCAGTGCGCATTGCACGCCCGCTACATAAACAGGCTGTCCCGCTTCCGGTTATTCTGTATATCCACGGTGGCGGATGGGTGCTGGGCAACAAAACTACGCATGACCGTTTGGTGCGTGAGCTGTCGGTCGGAGTCGAAGCCGCTCTGGTCTATGTCGATTATATCAATGCGCCCGAGGCCAAACATCCGACGCAGATAGAGCAATGCTATGGGACGCTTCAGTATCTGGTCGAGCATGCTGCGGAGCTTGACCTTGATCCGAGTCGCATGGCAATTGTCGGTGATAGTGTCGGCGGTGCTATGGCCGCAGCGGTAACACTGCTTGCCAAACAACGCACCGGCCCCGAGATAAAATATCAAGTTCTGTTTTATCCCGTCACCGACTTCGCGTCAGATAACAAATCATACCGTTTATTCTCCGATGGACCGTGGCTCACCGAGCCGACAATGCGTTGGATGTTCGATGCTCAGGGACTGGATGGAACACAAGATCATATCGCCTACCCCAACCGTTCGACTCCAGCTCAACTGCAGGGGTTACCGAACGCATTGATTATCACAGACGATGACATTCTGCGTGACGAAGGAGAGAGTTACGGTCAAAAGTTGGCAGCTGCGGGCGTTCAAGTCACTGCCGTCCGCTATTTGGGAACGATCCACGATTTTGTAATGCTCAATCCGATCCGGGATACTCCAGCCACTCGAAGTGCGATTGCGCTCGCCATCGACCATCTGCGTGGAGCATTGGCGTCGAATTAGGCTGAAGCAGCCTGTTTACCCCACGCAGAAAACGAAATTCATCGAGCCGAGACTCCAATCCTAGCAACGAGGCCAGGCGATTGCACTGGCAGCCGATGCCAGGAAGTAATTGTCCGGAAATAAGTTCTCACTAATTTAAAAAACTGGATTTTGCTACGGGATTGTTCGTCAGGAATTGTTCTGAAAGAACTTTTCGATTTACCCCGATAGGGCTACGCTGTGAAGCATTCTAGGCTGCCAGGCTGTCGTTGGTTTTGCGAAGTTTTTCGCGTTCTTCGTTGGTCATTTGTCTGACATTGGGGTCGCCTAGTGGTTTCTTGTCTTTGTTCGCCGGACAGTATCTCGATCG
>JBGSIY010000195.1:0-2252 GCA_041742275.1 Pirellulaceae bacterium
GACGTGGTGCTCACCGATCGCCTGTACTGCACGTGGCGGGAGCTGCTAACCCTCCAGCAACGCGGCGTCGATTCGGTGTCGCCGCTGCAGGTCAATCGCAAGGCATCGTCTGCCAACCCGAGGCCAGGCTCAACACAGAAACTCCCGGTTCAGCCATCGATCGCCTCTCGATCATGTCGTTAAGGATTTTCCATTTGGTGGAGCAACTGGATCGCCACGATGCCAGCCCAGATCATTTACAGAGGGTCAGTCAACGGATCGGAATCTGCCTGCAACAGAAACGAGATCTCAGCGAGGCATTGGGCGAATTGTTAGCAGGGATTTGGGCCGGTCAGATCTCACATCGAACCTATCGGCAGTTTAAAATGTACAACGACCCATCAATGAACCCATATCTGTATCATGCAGCGCATAAAAATTCCGGCGTTCCCCAGCTCGCAGAAAAAAGCGAAAAACCAAGTCGCGCCGCTTAGAATCTTGCCTCAATCCCGTGCCCAAGCAGTGATTGAGGTCGTGATTTGAGGATGTGCTGTGAGTCGCGATTGAGCTTTCGGTAATTTTTGGCCATTGTTGGGCGATACAGCAATTGCCCTCAAACGGCCGACGGAAATGCCTGGAGTTTTGGGCCACATTTGAAATAAATCAGGACCTTTGGCGGACCCTGTGAAAAACTTGACCCGACCACCAACTCAGGGAGCGTGGGGCTGACCCAGTCCAATGCCGGTTGGACAGAATGGAAGTTTAAGTTTAACCTAGTTCCCATGTCGATTTCTGCATGTCGCAATAATCATTGATTTCCAAAGGATCTTGAATTTTTAGCAGGACATCGGAGCTTCTCGCCAAATGTCATTTTCACAGCCCTAATCAAACAACGCTCCTCACCTCCTCTCAGTTTCTAATCGACGTTCCATGAATTCACACCCCCACAGTATTATCCCGGACTCTACCGAAACCAGAGGCGTCGCGCAGGCAGATGCACCGGGTACCAATCAAGATACTACTGAAGCAGACCTGTCGGCCGATTCAACGAAATCCCAACTGAGGCGTGGTTCAAAAGCGCCTGATGCCAATGCTCTATTTAGCTCGTTTGTAATTTTGGTTTGCTGGCTAGCGGCGTCGCTACTGATTTTTTCCCATTTGGGGCGTTTTTTTTACTTCGCAGAATTGCTGGTCAATTTTCAACTGCAGATCGGGATCTTTGGACTGGGATTGGTTGTGTTCATGATGATTCTGTCGCGTTGGAAATCGGCTGGCGTGATCGGCTTGATTGTCATCGTGACACTTTACAACCCCCTTTCCAGTTACTTGCCAGCTTGGAACAACTCCAGTGTCGGTGATCAGCGCCTACGGGTGATGACTTACAACATCTATGCGATGAATCGTGACCAAGATCAAATGATCGAGACGATTACTGATGCGGATCCCGATGTGTTGGTTTTGGTGGAGTACATGACATTCAATCAAAAGTTGCAGGCCTACTTGAAACAAAAGTACCCCTACTTCGTTGAGGAACCGAGATTTCATGGTTTCGGTATTGCGATGTTCAGCCGTTTTCCAATGGAGGAAACCAGCGTCGAATTCCTGACGCAAACACGGATCTTAGAAGCGCAGACGGATCAAGATTTCGATCATGAAAACAAAGACGATCCGGCTTTATTTGCAGTTTTGGATGTGAACGGCGAACGAATGTTGATCGCAGGAGTTCATTTTTTTAATCCGATCCAATATGAAATGTACCCCGCCCGCAACCAACAAATGCAGCGATTGGGCGATGTTTTAAGACGACATTCGGAATTACCCATTGTTGTCGCCGGGGACTTCAACTGCACGCCTTGGTCTCACTTTTTTCGGCGACTCATCCGAGAAACCGGGTTGCGAGATAGTCGCCAAGGCTACGGGTACCAGGGGTCCTGGCCATCGGACTCGTCGTTAATCCGAATTCCCATCGATCAGGTTTTGGTTTCCAAAGAAATTCATGTTGAGCATCGCCAAGTGGGACCGGCCGGTGGGTCCGACCACTTTTCGATTGTCAGCGATCTTTCGTTTTAGAATCTAAACGTTCTTGAAAACCGAAAATCCCTGCCCGTTGCGATCCATGATCGCCGAACAACGGGAATAGAACCGCTACGAATTGGCCGTTCACTCCAGCACCTTGCCAGTATGTACCTTGCCGGTATCGTCAGCACGATCGCTTGAGAATGTGGATGTCAATCTGGGAGGCGAATGTAAATGTATGAATCGGGAACGGACCC
>JBGSIY010000196.1:0-7447 GCA_041742275.1 Pirellulaceae bacterium
CACATTGAACTCAGTTTCGCAATCAATTGTGTAAAAGCTGCGATGAACAACCTATCGTTGAATAAGGCGTGAACGTCTACCGATTTCCAACTTAGTGCAGCTTTCCACCAGGCGCCACGATGGTAATTCGAATTGCACGCAAATCGGCTTGGACAGGCAATGAGCCCCTGCGATTGGCATGGGATTCCAAACGTTTCCGAAAGAAGTCCAAGTTTGTAGACAGCCAGGCCGTTCTCAAGATAACTTAACCTGGGAAATGCTCCTTTCACGGCAATCGCCAGCGGATCGGCTCCTTTTTGCTTCTCCCCCCGCCTTCTCAGTTTTGTAACTTTGCCTCCCTCAATCATTGAATTGCGATCGAACGCCCCCTTCCCCACTAGCCCCCAAGCCTTGATGAACTAAAATGAGGGAGGTAATTTCATTCGGCAGCGACCCGAGATTTCGGCACAGCTCCACTTCTGTTATTCATTCCTGTTTGTTGGTGAGTTCGAATTCGGACGCACTGAGACAGATATTTATTCCAGCGGAGAGCATTCCACTACCCTACCTCAATCCGAGTCTGCTAGGCTCAATCCGTGTCTGCTAGACGTATTAGGGGTTCCACTTGAATTCAGAACTGGTGTGGTTGGGTATCAACAGGGACCGCTCAAACCGAGCGTGAGCCTGTGTGAAAACGGTCTTATTTTCTCCGTAAATGTTTGTTCTACAACCCTATATTATTTGAGTATATAAAGTTAATCTGACATGAACCTAACCCTATGGATCTTGCGCGCGCTGTTTTTTATTGTCGCCGTTGGCTTGGCCGTCTCATTGACCTCCGGCATGAACGCGGCAGCCGAATATGGACTGCGAGTTGGCGTTTTTGCCCTGTTTACCTTGGGCTCTTTGGCGATCATCGCTGTCGATGTCCTGCTGAAACGCAAGCGAATCGATTTGATTACATCGATCTATTTCGGTGTGTTGATCGGTTTGCTACTCACCTACATCTTCAATCTTGCTCTGACACCGCTATTTGAGAGCTATGCTCAAAACATTGAGCCGTCACGGATTTCTGTCGAGAAGGTCAAATCGATCACCGTTTCCTTTTTAGGCGTCGGTATTTCTTACCTTTGCGTCAGTTTCCTGTGGCAAACCAAAGACGATTTTCGATTTATTATTCCCTATGTGGAATTCAGTAAAGACGTCAAAGGTGCGATGCCCTATATCCTCGACACCAGCGTCGTTATCGACGGTCGAATTGCTGATATCGTCGAAACAGGTGTGATCGATAACCAATTGATCCTCCCTCGGTTTGCCTTAATGGAACTTCAAGCGATTGCCGATAGCTCTGACAAACTTCGCCGAGCCCGAGGCCGACGAGGTTTGGATATTCTTAATCGCTTACGCACCAACGAGGCCATTGATCTCAAGATCTTTGATCGAGAACTCCCGGAAATGAAGGGCCAACCCGTCGACTTGAAGCTCTTGACCCTCGCCCGACATTTGGGAGGGAAAGTGGTTACAGGGGATTACAATCTCAACAAAGTTGCCAAGTTGCAAAACGTCCCTGTGATCAACCTGAACGAAATCGCCAACTCTCTTAAACCCGTTTTTCTCCCCGGCGAACAAATTCGCGTGAAAGTCGTCAAAGCGGGTGAGGGACAAGGTCAAGGTGTTGGGTATCTGGACGACGGCACTATGATCGTCATCGAAGATGGCCGCAATCATATCGGCGAACAAGTCGACATCGTCGTGACCAGTATGCTGCAGACGAACGCCGGCCGCATGGTCTTCGGCCGATTTGACAACGCCAGTTAAATCAACGCCAGTTAATCCCTCCCGAATTTAGGCCGCATTTAAACTCGGGTTCGAATACCATGCCGGCCAAATCAGGCCTACGACTACGGGGAATACAACCACGGGGCCTTGCATTCTTAATGCAATCCCCGTGCCAAAATTGATCTCGTGTTCCTAGGGCACTTCAGCGTTAGCGGTGGGTGAGGCTTCCAAGTATTTCTGACCGAATTGCCGCTGCGGAAAACGGGGGGCGAGTGGCGAAAACCCAACAAATACCCCGGTTTTTAACCGTTGTTTCCGCTGCAGACCCGATGGCTCGCGGCTGGGACTGCCCCGTGCTAGCGACACGTTTTACCGAATCCGCACAAGGGGAACGGAATTCGTTTTCATTCCCAATTCTTCTCCAAATTGATTAATTTATTTTGCCTTTGGAGAAGTTTCATGTTAATATTCATTAGCAAGAGAAAACTTGATCCGAGTCACACAAAGGAGGCGCCTATTAGCGAAATCCACCTGGTTGTAACTGACGAGAGCATTTTCAATCTTCGGCCTCGATTTCAATTTTGAAGCCACTGAAAATGATGCTCGCACGATTGCGGAATTTTCTTTATCTTAACCCTTAACCCAAAAATTTACATTTTGAAATTCACCACTCCTCAAGGGCATTCCCCTTGAGGTTTTTTTGTAACTTGTTCCGGGGAGGCCAAGGCGAAACGCAATACACAATTTTCGTTTTCGAATGCCGGGAAAATCAGCGATCGAACAACCAACTCCGAGGAAAACTGGATTGTCGAATATTAAGGGGGGAGAGAGAACTTCGATAAAAAAAGAGCTCCCGCATGAGAGCGTCGTTCCTGCCACAGATCGGCTTGGAGACAAATCGCGAGCAAATAGAATCAACCCATTAAAGTGGCCCCCAGTACGCTGCCAACTTGGGGAACAAAAAACCGTCGTTTTCCCTCAATCTGCTGTTACCCTTTTTTACCAAGTTCGGGTAGACTACGGCGGAAGCTTTTAGAGCCTATCCCGCAATCTACCAGCCGACGGGCGATAGCCCACGGTTCAGCGGGAAAACCGAACGCTAGCGCGTGCCGGCTGATTCGGGTTGGGACTTTGAGATAAATTCTTAGCTCTTATTCATTGGATTCACGAGCAGCTCGGTGCAACCGCAAGACGAACGCTTAGGCAAAAACTACGACCGTGCGGCATCATTCTACGAAGTCTCCGCAGCTATTTTTTCAGCCGGGAAAATTCGCGCCAGCAAAAAGCATGCGATTCATCAAATTCCCGCCGGCGCTCAAGCACTGTTCTTGGGGGTGGGATCAGGAGAAGACGCCATCATCGCGGCGTCACAAGGCATCGAAGTGACTTGCATCGATCTGTCACAAAAGATGCTGGACAAGTTGCAACGAAAACTTGCGGCGCGAGGATTGAAGGCTAACATTATCTGCTTGAATGCCTTCGACTACGATCGTTTCGAAAGCTACGATGCCGTTTGTGCCCATTATTTCTTGAATATCTTTCTCAAATCCGATATGGAGCAAATGCTCATCCACTCCGCTCGTTTCGTCAAGCCCGGTGGGAAGTATTTGATAGCCGACGTGGCACAAGCCCAAGGGAACTGGCTGGCTAAATTGTTTAACGTTGTTTACTTAAAATTGGCGATGGTTTCCTTTTGGATGCTCGGGTTGGTGCCCCTCCATCGGAATTACGATTATCTACCCGTTCTCCCCGTTGCTGGATTGAGCGTCGATCATATTCGCCATTTTCGCTTCTTGAAGTGGGGACCGATTTTGTTCCAGACGACCGTCGCTGTGAAGGCGGCCGCAGGCGAAAAACATTCCTCTTAGACCTTATGGAAACTCAAGTGTGAGGGGACGTCTTATTTCCTAACGACACCAGGTTCAACTCTGACTTCTTACCCACCGCAGCGTTCCGATTTCCGCAACCCGATCGAGAACAACCGCCGCAACCCGGAGAAGTCCCCTGCCCTACCCATCCGCGAAGCAAATGCCAGACGACGTAACCTGCCGCGGCACCGACAAATAGCAGTGTAATGATGAATTGCCAGTCCAACGTCATTAGCCAACCTCGCAAGCGAGAAACAAATCAAATCACAACAACACGGATTCCAGCCAACTTCCCAACTGGAACGTGACGAGTGCCCCCAAATAGGCCAGCACGGTCATGTAAACAAACGTGACCACGGGCCAACGCCAACTATTGGTTTCGCGTTTGATCACGGCCAAGGTTGATACGCATTGCGCACACAATGCGAAGAACACCATCAATCCTAACGCGACAGGCAAAGTAAACAATGGACGATCTGAGTTGGCCCAGGTCGCATTTTGCAGCGTTGACTTTAGCGAAGCCGATTCTTCATCGATGTCGCCCCCCAGCCCGAAGATGACCCCCATCGTGGAAACCACCACCTCCCGAGCCGGAAAGGACGCAATCACGGCACTCCCGATCCTCCAGTCCCATCCCAACGGCGCCACCACCGGTTCGATCCAATGTCCCATCCGCGCCAAATAACTATTTGATAGCAAATGAAACGAACGCAAATTATCCAACTCGACAGCTTGCTCCTTAAGCAAGTCCCATTCGGCACCTGATGATACACCTTGGGCCTCCAACGTTTCTAAACGTGATTCGACGGTGACCCATTGTTCGCGAACGGTCATCGGGATGGATTCTTCGGAACGCGGAAAATAGGCAGCCGCCCACACCAATATCGTCACAGCCACAATCAACGTCCCCGCATCACGGATAAACGCCCAACCTCCCTCCCACATTCGACGCAATACACTCGAAGGTTGCGGCATTTTATAGGCAGGCAACTCCATCAAAAATTCTGACGACTGTTCTCGATACAACAAGCGACGAACGAGCCAGGCCACCACAATTGCCGTAACGATCCCGATCAAATACATGGCCAACATGGTCACCCCACGTAAGCCGATCAAGCCCCACAACACACTTTGACTCGGCACGAACGCTGAGATCAATAAAACATATACTGGCAAACGCGCGCTGCAACTCATCAACGGCGCAATCAAGATCGTCACCAATCTCTCCCGCGGATCCCTAATCACTCGCGTTGCCATGATGCCAGGAATGGCACAAGCAAATGAACTCAGCAAGGGAATGAGTGTGACGCCGCTCAATCCAATTTTCGAAAGATAACGGTCCATCAAGAACGAGGCTCGCGCCAGATAGCCAGAATCCTCCAACAGTCCTAACACAAAAAACAAAAACATGATTTGAGGCAAGAAGACGAGCACCCCGCCAACTCCCTCTAACAACCCATCGACCAACAGCGAACGCAGAGTCCCTGCCGGCACCACGCTCTCAACGAGGCCGCCAAATCCCCCCTTCATCCAGTCGATAAGGGTCGAAGCGGGATCGGCCAGCCAAAACACCAACTGAAACAACACAGCCAGGATCAACAGGGCCGCTGCCATTCCAGCTACAGGATGGGTCAACCATTCATCAATTCGCTCTGTCCAACTGCGACGATCGGGCAACGGCTGTCGCACACAACGATCGTAAACCTCATAAATCCAAGAATAACGAGCCTGTGATTCGTGCTCGCCAATCGTGATTTCGCTCCCCGCTAAAATTTGGCGTTTCTCTTCGGGCAGTCGTTCCAAAAACCGCTGGTCAACCAATTTGGCCAAACGATCGGTTACCAACCCTTCGCCATCAAACAGCATTCGCGTCACGACAAATTGCTTGAGCGAACAACTGTCCGGACAAATTTCTTTCAACCGATCCACACTCAATGATATTGAGGCGGGAAAGGGATTGTGGCCCGTGGCCAGTCCCCCTGCCACAGCGCGCTGCAATGCCCGTTTCAAATCCGGTAAACCAATACTTCGATTGGCCCGCACCGGGATGACCTCAGCCCCCAAGGTCTGAGACAACTGCGGAATGTCAATCACCAACCCGCGACGCTCGGCAATGTCGGTCATGTTCAACGCCACAACGACGGGCAACCCCAGATCGAGCAACTGACTGACGAGAAACAAATTCCGTTTCAAGTTACTGGCATCCACGACGCACAATAACACATCCGGGACCTTGTCCGTGACTTCCGTTCCCAACAAAAACTGTACCGAGACCAACTCATCGGGAGACCGCGGGGTCAAACTATAAGTTCCCGGCAAGTCAGTAAGTTCGAACTCTTGATTATCGACCTTAATCCGCCCCGTTCGCCGCTCAACGGTCACTCCGGGATAATTGCCTGTCCTTTGCGCCGAACCCGTGAGGGCATTGAACAACGTCGATTTGCCGGTATTGGGATTGCCTAGGACAGCGACAGAGAAAGTCTTACCGGCCAACTTAGAAGCCATAGGCGTAACGCTGATTTAAAAAAAGAGAACCTGTGTTTTTAGAAGTGGGCCGCTGCTGCCCTTCCATCAAGGTAAAGACCGTCCATGTTGTGAGCTTACGATCGTCACATTCGATTTTGTGGCGTTCGATTTTGTGGCGCTCCGTCATGCCGCGCTGAATTTTGTCGCATTTGGTTCGTCAACTCGTGAACCTTCAACAGCAACCGAAAAAGTGCCAGCTGCACAGAACTGCCCATTGCCACCGGCGAAAGAAACGATCAATGGCACTAAAGTGGCTGCACCAAGATTTGTGTTTGCCGATTCGGGCGCAAGCAGATACGAGATTGTTCGACCTGAACAATACATGGTGATCCACGACGCAGCAAAGCAATGCTGGCCCCGCCTCGAATCCCCATCGCCGCTAGACGTGCGATCTCCGACTCGTTACCCACAAGTGAAGTCACGGTGGCTTGCTCGCCAGCCCTCAAGTCTTGAATGCGAACTGCAGATATCAATGCTCTACTCCCGCCCAAACCAAGTTTCGATTGCCTAGGACGACTCATTGCCGGCCTCATTAAAATCCCTGGACCCGATAACCTCGCCCACTTTATTATAGCGGGCCCTTATTGAGATTCAGTCTCATTTGATGAATTTTAGTCTTATCGTCCAACGGAAACAAGTCTATTTAGTTAGGCTGCTGATTAATTTTGTGGCTGCCCCAACCCCTACAGCCTCCTCCACCCGCTCCAATCCGCTCCGTTTTCAAACGAAAACGCCGATTTAATCGGCAATTGTCCAGCCCGAGCGATCTAACATTGGGTCTTAGCTAGCTTATCCGCCCATTCCCGGATACCGGATAAAACTTGCAACAGTACCGAATGGGTGTTGCCCTCAATGCCACTTTTTGCGATTTTGCACAAGATGAGGGACAGCGACGGTCGAGGGATGAACTCTGGAATTGGGACGCGGTTATTAATAACGCCAGCAGGTTTTGGCCATCGCCGTCACGCGATCGCAACGAACTCTACGTTGTTTTTTGAAAATGATAAACGGTTTTTTTGAAAATGATACACGGATTATGGGTGAAGAAGAAGTAAAAACGGAACGGCTTTTCTTGGAGGGACCCCGTTCACGCCTAGGCGAACTGGCCATGCTCGCCCGGGTCGTTTGGGATTTTATTCGTGGCTTTCGCAAACTGCATTTTGCCGGACCCTGCGTGACCGTGTTTGGGTCAGCTCGTTTTGGTGAAGCGCATCCTGCCTATCAACAGGCTCGGAGTATGGGAGCCGAACTCTCAAAAATCGGGTTCACTGTGATGACGGGGGGGGGACCGGGGA
>JBGSIY010000197.1:0-9727 GCA_041742275.1 Pirellulaceae bacterium
AACGAATATTCACACGGAGGGTCGTCTCATTCTTGACTTCAAGTCAAGACCAATAAGTCCAAAATTCCCAAGCACTTGCGCTCAACTCAAAACGCAATTGTGGCGCTGTCCAGCTAAGATCTCGTTGATTTGCGAGAAGAGTTCGGGGGCACAGAGGACTTCAAACATGTTTCCGGCAGCACTCACATCTTCGGCTCCGGCTTCCATCGCCAGTTCAAAAAGTTTTTCTTCCGAAATCTGACTTTGGTTGATCAAAAAGACGCCTTTGCGGTCGAAGAGATAGGCGACACAACCGGTGGCTCCTAGGTTGCCGCCACTTTTTTCAAAGATCTTGCGCAGTTCGGGCGCGGTTCGATTGCGGTTGTCGGTCATGATTTCGCACATGACCGCAACGCCATGCGGCCCGTAACCTTCGTAAAGAATTTCTTCGACATCGTTGCCATCGAGTGCCCCCACACCGGCCTTGATTGCCCGTTCGATGTTGTCTTTGGGCATGCTGTACGCGCGGGCATCGATAATGGCATTTTTTAGGCGAGAGTTCCCCGTGGGATCGCCCCCACCCATTTTCGCTGCCACGGCAATGGCCCTGGACAATTTAGTCCACAGCTTAGCCCGTTTGGCATCCACGGCCGCTTTGCGGTGTTTGATATTAGAGTATTGGGAATGTCCAGCCACGATGCAGATCCCAGGGATTCAAATGGAAAACAAGAGAGCAGACGAAACATACGGGGTTCGCTGGAGCCGCTGGATCGTCAAAATTCCAGCGGCCCGGTGATCAAAGAGACTAGCGGGGTTTTCGTCGAATGGCTTTTTTAGGATCGATTTTCTTTGCCGCTGGTTTTTTTTCGACCTTTTTTGGACTGGGCTTAGCCGCCGCTTTGGGTGCCGGCTTGACGTTATTTTTCGTTTCTTTTTTTGGCTTTTTGGCGGGCTCGCCTTTGTTCTCGGGCGTCTTTTTGCCGGCAGTTTTAGCTTCGTTTTTACCCTTGGCCGTCGCCGTAGTTTTCACCTCCGATTTGCCTTTGGTTTTGGCCGTTACTTTGTCCTCAGCCTTATCGGTGGCTTTATTGCTGCCTTTTTCCTGTCCTTTGTCATTGCGAGCCGCATTCCCTTTGGCTGTTCCTGCCTTGCCTTTTTGAGTCACAGCGGGTTCGCTAATTTGTGGAGCTGGTTCTTCTACTACTTCGTCCGATTTCTTTCGACCGCCGCGGCGTGGGAATCGCTCTTGAGAATCCGGGTCAATTTCCAAGATGATATTGCGGATGTCTTTGTTGAAGGGGCCCATACGGAAGGCCACGGCGAGTTGATGCACGACCGAGGAAAATTCGATTCCTTTGTTTTTGGGGATAGTCCGCTCAAGTCCGGTTACTTTTTTATTCGCGGCATCGTCGTCGCTGACGATATCAATGGCTTTGGCCAATTCGATCAACGAATCGTCAATGGGAATCGAGTGTCCCCCCAACGAGACTTGAGCTGCATATGAAACACAAAAGGGAGACATACCACGGTATTTGCTCAATTGCTCAATAGCTTTCCCAAGGTTTTCTTTTTTGAGGAACTCCAGGTCAAACGTATAGTGGGCCTCGAACAATCCATGCAGCGAGCGGCGGACGCGATTGGCAGCCTCCTCGGCATCGGGAAGTCGTTTCATGACCTCGGCCAACTCAGCCGTGGTGGTCACCCGAACCTCATTCCAATCAAAATATTCTTCTTGGAGTTTTGCGAATACCTCGTCAGCCAAATCATAAGGAGCGTTCTCGAGGCAGCAACTATACAGCATATGCTCGATCACCGTCCGATTGGTTGGTGGGAGTATGGGCTGATAATATTTACGTGCGACTTTGAACAGCTTGTTGATTTTCTCGTTACGCTGAGCGGCGGTTGACATGGTTGTGTCCTGATAGTTGGTAAAAATGAGCCAACGTAAAAATTAAAACCCGGAATTCGATCGGCAAAATTGCGATTGAAACGACTTATTCACTCACCCCGGTCCTGAGCCAACTCAGCGTCGGGGTCCAGTGACACGTTACCCCGATTCATGATCGGGGTCAGCCTGATGACGAGTTTCGGCATTGGGTGGCTCCCTGTGTCGGGGGGATACCGAACCACCGTTGGAGTCGGCATCCCACGACGTTGGATCTGAGTCATCATGATCATCAGCTTCCTGTTCCGCTCGCTCTTTGGGGAGCACTTCATTGAGAATGCGAGTGACCATCATGGCATTTTTAATTCCCTTGTCTAACACGAATGTCAAACGGGGAGTGTAGCGAGTGTCCAGCCGGGTGCCGATCTTCTGTTGCAAAAAACCGGCGGAGTTTTGCAGTCCGATCACACTCAAGCGTTGTCGGGCTTCATCCCCCATGACCGACACATGAACTTTGGCCTGGCGCATATCGGCCGCGACCTCAACAAAAGTGACGGTAACATCGCGAATCCGCGGATCTTTTAAATCGACAAGGATGGCCATACTGACCACCTCACGAATGGCTTCAGCAGCCTTGAGCGTACGACGAGAACTCATAACGGTAAACGAACTCCTGAGTGAGCGGGATAAAATCCGCAGCTCATGAAAATGCAGCTACGTGACACCTAATGGGGAGCGGATCACGACCTACAAAGTTCGGGCAACCTCCTCAATTTTGAAGACTTCCAGTGTATCGCCTTCCTTGATATCGTTGAATCCAACCAGTTTAATGCCGCACTCCATTCCGCGTTGTACTTCCTTCGCATCGTCTTTCTCTCGCTTGAGAGAGTCGATGGCGTATTCGCCAATCACTCGGCTATCGCGAATTACACGCACACGTCCATCACGATGGATGTTTCCACGCATCACCCGGCAACCGGCGATGGTCCCGGTGCGAGAGATCGAGAACGTTTGCAAGACCATGGCCATGCCTAATTCGACAACTTGTTTATCTGGTTTCAAGCGTCCTTCGAGTGTCGCCTTGATATCATCGCAAACCTTGTAAATGATCTCATAGCGGCGAATTTCAACTTGCAGTTCATCCGACAAACTTCGAGCCGCTTCGTCTGGCACCACATTGAAGCCGATGATCACGGCCTCTGAGGCCTGAGCCAAGCGAACGTCGGCGATGGTGATACCACCCACCAACGCTTGGAGAATGTTGATGCGAATTTCGGGATGCTCAATTTTGCTGAGTTCTTTTTGAATAGCTTCGATCGAGCCCCGTACGTCGGCGCGAACAATCAAGTTCAGCGTGATCAGGTCCTCGACCCGACCAATGGTTCCAGTCTCCAATTTCGCTTGAAATTCTTCCAGTGAAACGCGAGTGGTGGAGCCACCGAGGGAACGTTGTCGGCTACGATTTTCTCGATGCATGGCGATCTCACGAGCTTCCGCAATGTCGGGAAGCACGAAGAATTTATCACCCGCTTCGGGAGCTTCATCCAGACCGGTAATATTGACCGGCATGCTAGGCCCCGCTTCGTCAACTTTTTCGTTCTTTTTCAATGTGTCATACATGGCTTTGACACGGCCGTAGGATGTACCGCAGACGATGACATCACCCACACGCATCGTACCGCCTTGAACGACCATTTTGGCAATGACGCCTTTTCCTGGTTGCTGTTCGGCTTCAATACAGGTACCAAACGCCGCGCGATGCGGATTGGCCTTGTACTCATGCAACTCAGCAGTGACCAAGATCGTTTCGAGCAATTCATCGAGACCCAGTCCGGTGAGGGCACTGGTTTTAATGACCTCGACTTCGCCACCCCATTCGCTGGGCAGCAAATCGTGTGCGGCCAAATCCTGATAGACCTTGTCGGGATTGGCACCCGGCAAATCGATTTTGTTCATGGCCACGATAATCGGCACCTTGGCCGCTTTGGCATGACTGATCGCCTCTTCGGTTTGCGGCATGACACCGTCATCGGCGGCAACCACCAGAACGGCGATGTCCGTGACATTGGCACCTCGAGCCCGCATTTCCGTGAAGGCCTCGTGTCCCGGTGTATCGACAAAGGAAATTTTCTTCGAGCCTTTTTTGACTTGATACGCTCGAATGTGTTGCGTGATCCCGCCAGCCTCACCCGAGACGACGTCGATCCCAATAATGGCATCCAGCAACGAGGTTTTGCCGTGGTCAACGTGACCCAAGAACGTCACGATAGGAGGACGCGTGATCAGATCTTTCGCGTCATCATCACCTTGAACTTGAGCCATAACACGTTCTTCGGTTGTTTCTGTGGTCTTCAGTTCGATATGCGAAACGTCGAAATGATCCAACAGGAGTTCAACAAGGTCATCGGTTAAACTCGAGTTGATATTACGCACCTCGGTCTCACCCAATTTGGGCAACGTCAGCAATACTTGAACAGCGGACACACCGGCAGCTTCGGAAAACGAGCGGACAGAGCAGGGGAGTTGCAACGTAACCTTTTCCTTACGCGGTGCGGCGGTGTTCGTCGCTTGTCCGGGTCGGCGTTTTTGGCCGCGACGACGATATTGACGAGCTTCTTCTTCGCCATCGGGCCCGACCACGACACGTTCGCGTCGCCGGCTGCGTTGTTGACGGGTGCTCCCCAATTCGCTGCGTGGCACTTCATCGGTACCGGCCGCCGGTTTGCTAAATTTACCCCGCGCTCGAGTATCAACAACCTCCGCCACAGGCTCGGCAGTCTTGACCTTTTTACGTTCTTTGGTTTTGGTCTGTTTTGTAAATTGCTCCAAAGGCGCTGCACCGGTACGGACTTTGGCAATGGCGTCTTGGGGCAAAGCGATATCAGGTTTTTGAACCTTTTCGCCCACGCCGACTGAGCGGGCCGTGGGTTGCGCCACATTGGGCATGGCCGCGATCGAACCCACGCCAATGTTGGACCGACGCGGCTTCGATTCCTTCTTTGCCGTTGGCTTACTCTGTTCGCGCATTTTTTGCAGCGGCTGCATGGGTCGCAACGGAACCGAACGTTCCGGAGCCATTGGATCATAAGCAGGCCGCTCGGGTTTGGCCGGGGCCGGCGATGGCGTTTTCGACGCCGGACTCGTTGGTTCCGGAGACGTTGGCCCTGGCGATGTAGGTGTCGGTGTTTCTTTGGCTACCAATGGCAATGGATCCAGTGGGGCTGGAGCGTCGGCTTCGACTGCTGGCTCAGCGGAGGAGACACTCACTTCCGGAGTCGGTTCCGCGACGACAACGGCCGGAACTTCTTCCTTTTGCACTTTGGTCTTGGGCTTCGCCCCCAAATCCTTCAGCGGGCTAGTTCGTTTAGGCAGAACATCATCGCGAGTGGGCTCGGCTAGCGCAGGAGATTCCACACTCGCCCTGGAACTGCTTGTTTTGGCCGTTCCAGCCGAGGCTTCTTGGAGATGCTGTTTGATGCGAGCGACTTCGTCGTCTTCTAGACTAGCTAGAGCAGAACCCTTGCCTTTGATACCTACTTTTTCGCAGATCTCAAGGAGTTGTTTGTTGTCGAGAGCGAGTTCTTTCGCGAACGCGTAGATGCGTACCGCCACGTGCACTTACCTTTCTGTGGTGTTCGATGAAGCAAATGCTCATCAAATCAGGTTGCCCAACAATTTCTACATAAATATCTCCTTGATTCGAGGACTTGTGAGAACGGCAACCAAAGTGGCCCCACAAAACTTCGAACCCCCAACACCAATCGTCACGCGTCCTGATCCGATGCACCATCTTCAGGGGCCGGATCCGCTGAAGGCAGCTCCGTTGCTTCTGCACGGACTGCCGTAGCACCCGTTGAAGCAGCAGGGGACGCAATGGGACGATTATCCACGGCGACTCCCTCTTTTGGCTTTGAACCGGCTCTGGCAGCTGCACTCTTAGCTTCTGCCGCCGAAATTTCGGCTTCCTCTGCTAGCATTTCCGCTTGTTCTACGATCCGATCGACCTCATCAGCCGACAATCCAGACATTGAGACCAAATCTTCCGGCTCGATTACTGAGAGATCATCGTAAGATAAATAACCTTCGCCGACTAGCTGATTTGCCAAATCTTCTGTAACCCCGTCAATTTTACTGAACCCGCCAACAGCGCGTTCAATTTGTTTTTCTAGTTCTTCTTGGGTCATGATTTCGATATCCCAGCCGCACAATTTGCTGGCTAAACGAACATTTTGCCCCCGTTTTCCGATAGCCAACGAAAGCTGGTCATCGCGAACCAAGACAATCGCTCGCCCCATCATCCGACACAAAATGACCTCGTCAATTTCGGCGGGCATCAGGGAATTACGGATCAAAACCTGAGGGTCTTCATCGTACCGCACAATATCAATTCGCTCCCCCGCCAACTCATCGATGATCGTCTTAATACGATTTCCACGAACCCCAACGCAGGCCCCCACACAATCGACCTTGGCGTCAATGCTGTTTACGGCCACCTTGCTTCGATGGCCAGGCTCCCGAGAAATCGCCATGATGGAAATAACACCTTCGGCAATTTCCGGAATCTCTTGCTCGAACAACCTCTGAACCAATTTAGGCCGCGTTCGACTCAGGACCACTTTCACGCGACTGCCCTGAGGCTTGACCTCTGTCACGATCGCACGAATTCGCTCGCTGGGTTGATGGTTTTCTCCTGGGATCTGTTCCGACCGAGGCAAAATTGCTTCGATTGGTCCCAAGGTCACTGTCGTCACGCGACCTTCATTTCGATGCACGGTTCCCGAAATCAATTCATCAATGAGTTCATTGAACTCAGTGATTTGTGAATCCCGTTCTGCCTCGCGAACTTTTTGAATGATCACTTGCTTGGCGGTCTGGGCCCCAATTCGCCCAATCACCTCTTCGTAATCCAATTCGTCTTGGCCGCAGCGCCCGGCAATCTGCCCTGACACGCGGTCAATCATAAACTCAATATCCGCTTCTTCCCCGAAGTGCTTTCGGGCCGCCGACACCAGGGCCGACTCGATCGCACGAAACACGACTTCTTTGTCGATATTTTTATCGCGATGGAGCGAGTCAACAATTCGCAGTACTTCACTGGCGTTCATAGCGTTAATTCCAAATTTTCGTTTTATTCTGACAAATTCATTCCGGTAGCCGTGTCAAACCAAAGGCAATTTTCAACGGCCACCTGCACCCCAACTCGATCTCGACGCTTCCAGGGAACATCGCTCGGCAACTTGGCATACCAAGTTTTCAAGCGGTCACTTGATCGCCATTCCGCACTGGACTCCCGCCCTGCCTCACGCTGTTCATCACTTGCGTCAGGAACATCCAAATGCACAACTGTCGAGTCACCCCAACGATCCAATTCTCGTACCCGGACCCAGGCAATCGGCTCGACCCATCGACTCCGATCGGATCTTGCAACGTCTGCCCCAGACCCATCGGCAACGGAACCGAACTCCGCCGAACCTGCCCCTTCCAACACGAGACTTATATTTTCGCCTCGAAATCCCAATGTCACTTGTGCGGGCCAATCGTGAGACCAACCCTGCGGAGGAACACGAAAAACCCACTTCCACGCCTCACACTCGAACACCCAACCCCGTTCATCGCGGGTCAACTGCCCCTCCACCAGATTGATCGGCGTGGAACCGAAAAAACTGGCCACAAACAAATTCGCAGGGCGATGATACACCGTCTGCGGATCTGCTACTTGCTGTAACCGACCGCGGTCCATCACCGCTACCCGACTCCCCAACGTCATGGCCTCGATCTGATCATGCGTGACATAGATCATGGTCGCGTTCAATGACTGATGAAGTAACTTCAACTCACTTCGCATCTGCTGCCGCAGCTTGGCGTCTAAGTTCGACAAGGGCTCATCAAACAAAAATGCCGCCGGCTCCCGCACAATCGCTCGCCCTAATGCGACACGTTGACGTTCACCGCCGGACAGTTGATGTGGCTTGCGATTCAATAACCCTTGGATATTTAATCGCTCCGCCGCCTGTCGTACCTTTAAGTCAATGCTGCGACGCAAGACGGCTAATTCCGCCGCACGTCGAGGATTGACAATTCGCCTTAATCCACGAGCAACCAGGCCTCCTCCAAAACGTAGTTCCATTCCAAACGACAAGTTCCGATAGACCGACATGTGAGGGTACAGAGCATAGTTCTGAAACACCATCGCAATATCGCGGTCTTTCGGCGCCACATGAGTCACCTCACGATCGGCAATCCGAATCGTTCCCCCATTCGGACGCTCCAATCCCGCTATCAGTCGCAACGTTGTGCTCTTGCCACAACCACTGGGACCGACCAGGACCAGGAACTCACGGTCAGCAACACTCAAACTCAATTCTTCTACCGCCGCTGTTCCATCCGGGTATGTTTTTGAAACGGAATCAAGTTCAACTCGTGCCATCGGAACCTTGTTTGTGCCCCAAGGTACCAGGGTACTAAAATTGACAAGCGTCTTAATTTTCAAAACGCAATTTCAAAAACATCCCCACCCATTTCGGCCTCCGCCACAGCAGTCCTACACCAATGGTTGGTTCGAACCAAATCGAAACAACCATTGCCATACCACTACTACCCAACCACCATATCGTGGGACATCACGAACATAGGAAATCGCGATTATAGGAAATCGCATGGTATGTCACGGAGCACCTCAGTTTTTGGCACCTCAGGTTTTGACTCAAAAACATGTCGGTAAAAGTCATGGAGCAATTCGCGCCACCAGCTAAAGGATATCGTTTTTCACAATGAGGGTCAACCTGCAAAGGGGCTTATTTCATCGTTGTAAACCACCAATCGCCTCCTAGTGGCTGATAGCATGAACTCCCAGTTCGCAGCCAGAATGAGGGGATTCAGGGTCCCCTCGCAACCGAGAACCTCACCCCTCAGTTGGAGTTCACCAGGCGAAATTGCCCTCTATTTTGAGCGGCAATCTGTCTCAAATAGAGTACGCCCTCGGAAAAGTCCATTGCCAGGGTATGAATAGGGATCTTTTCGGCCTTACCACTCCCCCGATCCTTGGGGACGTTAGCAAACGCCAGAAAGTCGACGGTGTCGTCTTGAAATTCCCCGTCGGACAGTAAAAACACCGCATCCGGCTCGGCATACAACGCCGAAGCCATCGCTCGCCGTGGAAAGGTGGAACCACCCGGACGTTGGCGGTTGACCCAAACTTTTAACTTCGCGACATTTTCGTCGCTGGCCTCAACCAAAAATGTCTCCGCTGGGGTCGTATTGAACATGGCCCATGTCCCGCCATTGTACAAAAGAACCAAAAAACGGTGCTCAGGCCCCAGGCCATCCAGGGAACGAAACAGCTCGCGCTTGGTCAATTCCCACCGCGGCCCAAACATACTACCGGAACAATCTAACACATAGACAAACTTGTTCCCCTTGGCCGAAACTCCAAAAAACTCAGCCGACCGATCGCGAGCCTCTGCCTTTCTCGCCGCCGCCAGCTCCGAGGGCTTCATCGCGACCCCTTCGCCAGCGATGCTTGCAAATCCATTGCCCATCTCACTGAACCCCTGCCCGGCATACACATGGCCTGCACCTAGGTCCAGACGAGCTTCACTTGGGCCACCCAAATCGGCTTGGTCCGTCGGCTGTAATTCGTTTTCAACCGTCGACGCAGGTTCAGTGTAGGCTGGCAATTTGAAGTCCACTTCCGCCACCGCATCGGAAAACGCCTCCAGTTCCATGGCATCAGATACTGACGCCGTCAATGAAATCGGAGCGTCCAATGATCCGCGCAGTCCGAACACCGCTAGGCCAACAAGCAGGAATAAATGCAGACTAAAACTAACCAACCAACCCGGAATGAGACCTCGCGATTTTTTC
>JBGSIY010000198.1:0-7075 GCA_041742275.1 Pirellulaceae bacterium
GCGGCGACAGGGATCGCGACAAGATCCTGGCTGGAAAGAACTTGCTCTTGTTGCAAGTTGACTGCCGTTTGAACGAAATTCCACAACGCGTTGGAATCTGGATCCAGAAGCGACCGGTAAACCAGTTGCCCCTCCTGATCTCGATTGCTGCCAAATGCGAACCATAGCCCCAGGCAATCTGAGTTCTGCGAAACGACTCTTGTCAAGTTCCCCAGCAGATCGGTCATGTTTTTCGCGCAGGAAACAGCTTCGCGAATTTGGCGATGAATGGACGGATGCTTTAAATCGCTAAGAAAATTAGTGTTGGCATCCACTGCTCTGTCGGGAGTGTTTGGCAATTTCAGAGAACCCATAGACACGTAGGTCTGCGTTTTCTTTGATGCAGCTTGCGCATAACTTGCGTCCATGTAACTCACCCAAATCCAACAATGGTTTCGTTTCTCGACGAACTAAACGTCACAGATCGTGTGGATGGCACGCACTTGATATGTGTGCGTTTGCAACCAAACGATCTTGATGGCTAGGCCGTTAGACAGTTTTCAGCTCCGTGGAGCTGATGCAAATTTGGCTGTGGGTCAGCTATAGCTTCTTTCGTGCTGCAGAAGTTGAGCGATGGTGCGGAGTGTTCACGGCGATGAACTCTTGGCCCAGTTGATGCTCATGAAATTTTATATATTCAAGGTACAGGATTCACCTGCTCGAAATTTCCGTTCCGCATTATTTACCAAGACTTTGATTTCTACCGTACCGCTGCGTGAATCAACAAGCAAACCGATACTATCAACTTGCCCCGTAACAGTTCCCCCGTGTTCGAGAATCAGTGCTACTTCGCGTCCGACGGTGAAGTCTTTCAGTTGGGAGCTTGGGATATTGAATACGGCGTACAACTGACTGTCGTCGATCAAGGTTAAAATTTCAGCATTGATTGGAGAAACATACTCCCCCTTTTGACGGTGCACTTTGGAAACAATACCGTCGAAGGGAGCTTTGACATGTCGGCTATTGAATTGGATTTCAGCCCGGCGAGCTTCGAATTGCCGAGCCGTTAGCTCATCTTCGGATGTTTTGAGTTTCGCCCAAGAGATACTCATTTCCATTTCAGCTCGCAGCAATTCGTTTTCATTGACAAATCCCTTGTCTCGCATTTTGGCAACCTGCTCGAAGACTTGTTTTCGTTTGTCATAGGCTTGTTTGGATGCTTCGTAACCACTCTGTGAATTGGCCAAATGTGTGGCCAATTCCATTTGAACGCGCTGTAAATCGTTATTGAGGATCACCAGAACATCGCCCGCGCTGACATGATCGCCTTCGCGGACAGTGACTGTATCGACGATCCCATTTTCGTCGCTGGCAAGTTCCACAACGCGATAGGGCTCAGTGAATCCTTCAAATTGTGCGGAAGCAACGGAGCCAAACAGAAAAAGAATTGCGGTGGCCAGTAAAAAGCTCAACAAAATCTTCAGATCAAATTGGTTTCTAAAATTTGCAGTCATCATTCGACACTTTCGCAGATCAAATCAAAGACGTGGACTCGGGTCAATCTGCGAAACTTTAGGTTGTAGAATCCACTTGAGCGTTAACATATGCCGATTAAGAAAAAAATTAGGACAACACCCAAGTCCTAATTGTTGCATTCGTTACATCTGAAACTTTACGAACGACAGCGCGTTTCCGGATAGGGCTACGAAACGATGGTTGGGATTTGATAGTGAAAGCAATACCTCCAGATCCGGCCAAACTGAAATTTAAGATTTCAAATGGACGAAATCCGGGCGTCGATGACCAAGTATGAGTGGCTCCAACGCCAACAGGCTGACCGGGTGGGTCAGCCTGTTGGTTTATAACGATCAGGTGAAATGAACGGGTCGAGTTAGTCGCTGACTAGCGGCCACCACCTCGATCGCCGTCTCCACGACCTGAATTTTCCTGGCGAGGAGGTTCCTTCTTTTTGCCGTATTCATTGGTTTCGTCGGGTAAAAAGAGATTAGCACGGTATTTGCCGTATTCAGAAACTGTATTTTTAATCTCAAATTTACCCGTTGCATCCATGAGCAGGATTTCACCGGGAACGGTGTTACCTGGCCCCGGTTCGTAACCTTCAACGGGGTTCAGCTCAATGTTGGCGGCACCTGCTTCTTTAAAATTGATTGCCCTGCCGCCGATAATGTCAACGACCAACTTATTTGAGGCGACGTCAGCGTCGTTCATACGCAGGACCGTCAAATTGATCGGGTGCAGTAGATGGACACGATCATTTTTAAAATTCAGGTATTCCCCACGATAGACATCGCGTCGAAAGGGGACATAAGTAAACAAACCATCCAACACCGCGCTAACAACGACATTTGCTGTCACTTCCTCACGGGGGATTTCCGCTGGAGTCGAGCCGCCGATTTTCAACATCCTCGTTTCCGAGATAATGCCGGGATGGACGCGTGCGATCTTTTTGTCCTTCAAGTTTTCCACGGACACTGCGGGAGTGGGATCGCTCCAAGCCGCTGGGCGTGCATTAACCAATTGAGGATCGGGAAGGCTATCGACAAATTGTTTTTTCTCTTGGTCGTACAAACGTTGCCGAACATCTGCAGTGAGAGACTCACGGTCTACCGGAACATAAACATACTTTTCACCCTGTGCCGTTCCCCGATCATCGCCACCACCTTCTAAACCTGCGGCACCTACTCCAGGAGCATTTTTGCCTCGGTTACCCTTTTCCGCGATTTCTGAAGTCGGGGGATTATTGGGATCTTGGAACCAAACGCGAATTCGGTAATGAAATTCTCCTTTTTGCGGTGGAGCGAGATCAAAAAAGCGAATTAATTTATACGGGGCCAACGCCTTCTTTGCTGTCGCGACGGCTTCATAGGCCACCTTGGAGTTCCCCATCAACTCTTTGATTTCGGATTGAGGGGATTGCTCGCCTTCTAGATCTTTTTCATCATCATTGTCGCCGTCTCGACCAAACAAAGCGGCATTGGGATTGAAAGTCTCCACTATCTTTTCTCCCCGGTCAAACATTCCCGCGGGCCGCATGTTGCGGAGCGGCACATTGGGATGAGTCGCAATGGAGCGATAGTCAAAATTGGCAAACGGAGGCAGAGGTTTCGTCAGTGCCTTGTCATAATATTTGGGGTCGATCACTTCCGGTGAGGTTACCCCAATAAAAGGGTCCGACGAGGGAGCGTCTGATGTTTTGTTGATCGTAACCCATTTCTCCTCGGGTTCCGCCACCATTTTTCGTTGCACTTCTAAAAATACGTGCGTTGGACGATCCCGTGAGGGGGTGTAGGCACGTGCTCCCTCCAACACTTTCTCATATCGGGCCCATTGATTTTCGTAGGGAACAGTACCGATCACTTCTACCATGGTGCTGGGGGCGGGCAACATAGTGTTAACTGGGCTATTGGGACGTAGACCAAAGATTTCCAGTTTATGGATGGGTAAGAGCACATCGCCGAAGGGAACTATCTTAGTTTTTTTCGGTGCATTGGATTCATCTTGGTCACCTTCTAACCCACCTCCGGCTCCACCTTCGGGGCGTCCTCGGTCACCACCGGCTTCGTCGCCCGCTTCGGGAGCATTGGCTAGTTCCAAACCGCTGAGCTTCAGATTGGGATTTAACGGTTTGATAAAAACGGTCGCATTAAAAGCGCGAACCATCAAATCGTAGTCACTTGCCTGATAAAGTTCGGGGTCACCCCGCAAACCGGCTTGTTTCTCTTTTAACGCCAATCGAATCGTTTCGTATTGATCAGCATCTAAAACTTTGCCGGCCGCTTGCTTGATCCGGACGTCTGAGGAGTCATCGGCTTTACGATATTCTTTCAGCAGATCCCAACTATCCGGTTTTTGCACATAGGTGTCTGCGTCCTTCGCCAGTTTCTTCAACTCTTCTGGCGTTCTGGCGGTATAGGGTTTGGTAGACCAACCCATCCACAAGAAAACGAGTAGCAAAACGCCGGCCATACCGACGATAAGTTTTTCGACATGCAGAAAGAAAAACTGCTTAAGGGCATTTTGGTCGAGACTGAATTTTCTTGCCATGACTTACTCGAATCTTTTTTATTTGAAAAACTGCGACTTCATTTGAACCCATGCTTTGGCGATGGTGTTTTTGGCGATAGTGTCAGCGATCAATGAAAACGGGAATGTTTTTAAAGCCGTGTTCACAATCTAACCCTCCCATCCCTGCCTAGGATGAGGTATCACCCGAGTTTCTTTTGTTGTTACCCGTAGTTTGCCCAGCGGGTGGCGTTGAATTGGCGTTCGCTTCTTGCGCCCCCGAAAAACGCTTGTAATCGACGGGATTGTAAATTTTTACAAAACCATAAAACTCCACGTCCACATCAAAGTTTTTTCTCAGTTCGATATTGGCCGCGGGGGTCTTATTGTCCACGTCACTACCCTGAGCAGGCCCCCCGTCGCCTTCCAGACCAGCAGCGCCACCACCGGCTGCGGCAGCAGGTCGATTGTCTTCATTCCGTCCGCCAGAGCCAGCCTGGGATTTATTGTTTCCTACTAACGCAATTTCTTCGTAACTACCGGCTCGATTGACTCGGACTTGTTGAACTTCAAAATTGAAACCCGAATACTCTTCTGTGGCCGGAGCGACTGCTTCCTGCCCATCAGCCCCAACGGGAGCCCCTGAGGGTGTACCGAAGGCGGCAATGAGGGCTGGGATTTTATTTTCATCCATGGTGACGGCGATACGAAACGGCACGCGTTTGGCGATAATCGATTCCAGATCTTTTTCGGGTAACTCGCTGGCACGCAAAGAAGCTTGCAACGCGTCAATCGCAATGGGTTCCAGGTTCACGTCGACATACCGCTTATGAAACGGGCCTAATAATTCCAAACCAGCTGGGGGCGTAAAATCGATTTGGCCAGCCAACCCGGCGCGTTGTTTCTGCTGCTCATCACTGTTTTCTCGATCGAGGTCCCCACGGTCAGGGACACCTGACGTTTTCTTCTCAGGTCGGGATGCACCCGACGCCAACAATTTGGCCTGAGGTTTTGTTAATTTCCCCAAAACTGTTTGGGCCTCACGACCAAACACGATATGTTCAATTTTTTTGATTGACGCCAAATCGTTGGCGTCTGCGGCACCGTTTACTGTTTTGATGACTCCAAAAGCGGCCTCCAACAGCCATAAGTCCTGTTGCAAAGCAAATACTTGGAAGGTCGTGGGCCATGAATTCAAGTTGCCTTCGCTGGCGAACGAAAAATTAGTCAACTTGGCTTGCCAAAGTTCTTGGTTGTCGTCTTCCCACAGCACGACAGGCGGACGTTTGGCGTCCTCGCGTTCTTTTTGAGTACTATCGACATCAGGTCGCGTTCCTTTTTCTACTGCGTTTGGATCATTCCATTCCGTGCGGAACCGATTGCACAAACTCACCATGCGCTGTGGAATTTGACGGTAGTAGGCCTCTAAAAGCGATTGCGTGTTGGGAATCTTGTCGGGCGCGAATACTTCGGGGGGGTTAAAGGATTTGAAGGTATTCACCAACCCTTTGGCTTTGACCACTTCTTCGGGCCATTGCATGATTTTTTCCTGAGCCCGATAACGCATTTCCCAGGAACGGAGAAGGGCTGCTTCTGCCTTCCTAATTTCTGCTTCCATTCCCTCTTTCGTTTGGGCGTTCGGGTGGCTCTTAACCGTTTCCGCCGAGTCACCCAGGGCGCCGATGTCTGCAGTCGTACTAATTACGGACTTGGCTTCCGTCGCATTGCTTTCAATCATCCCTTGATTGGATGCCTGTTGTTGATACAAATTGTTACTTTGCCATAACCAAATACCGATCATGGTCCCGGCAAGGCATCCACTCAAGATCCAAAACCAATTTTTTTTGAGCTGTTCCATGACAAGTAACCCCAAGTAAAAAATCAACGTAAATAATCAATCAGGTGATCCGTAAAGGTTTTCAATTTCCAGTGTTGGGACCCGGAAAATTTAACTCGAGGGAATTTTGGTTCCCGTGAGTTCGCAGACTCAATTTTAACCGCTGTGTGCTACGGCCAACGTCCCTGAGTCTGAAATTAATTTTGCGGGTCCGCTGGGACAACAGCCGCCGCGTCTTTCTCTTTTTTCAATCGCTCTTGCTTCAAGGCAAATCGTTCACGAGGGCTCCTGGGAACCCAGATAATTTGAACAGTGAATTCATAACGCTGTTCAACTTCAATCCCTCCGTTGCGCGCGATTTTTTCCAGTGTTTCGCGACGTTTCTTATCTTCCTCGGATTCATTCGGGTTCGCATCCGCACCGGCGTCTTGACCTTCACCAGCAACGTTTCCTTGACCTCCTGCTTGATCGCGCCCGGCATCCCCCGGTCGATCTCCACCTTTGTCTCCATCTCCATCACGTCGCAGTTTCTCTTGTTCGATGTTTAAAACAGAGGCTTCGACGGTATAGGGAATTTTATACTTATTAATGGCATTTTCTGCCACCAAACTGGGGTAGTACAGCCCGAATTCACTATACAAATATTCCCCGCCACCCTCGATCGCGTCTTCCGCACCTGGCAACGTGATTGTTCCATTGGCAATTTTGTCAATCATCGTTCGCACCAGGAACGCTCGACCGCGATCGCGTTGGTTCATGGATTCAATCGAGTTGTGATAATGGTGTCCGGCGATTTCAATGATCCAACCTGGTCGCTGAAACTCGCCTTGAGTCCCTTCTGCTTTGACAGGTCCCGTTTGTTGGCGCATTTTTTCAATTTGTTCCTTCATGAGGGCGGCCTGTTGCTCGGGAGTCAAAACAACTTCCTCCTCCTCAACGACCTTTTCAGCCCCTGCCTCGGCGGCCTGTTCGATTTCATCAGTGCTGGCCTCAAACTGCGACTCGAAATACGGAAGGAGTTGCAAATAGTAGTCCGACAAATCTGAGGCATAAAACGACTCAACGTATTGAATGTATAACGTCTCTCGATCTTCAAATGGAATTTCAATCGAGTCGACAGCGTCCAGGCCTGCGAGTCGTTCATCGACCGGAAGAGCGGCGTTGATCGCGCGAGTCAGTTCCAACCACAGGGTTTTCCGTTCGGACTCGGAGACAACATCGGAGTTGAGTCGATTG
>JBGSIY010000199.1:0-2252 GCA_041742275.1 Pirellulaceae bacterium
TTCAGTGGCAAAAAGCCTTTCGAACCCACACTAATGTCGATGGTGTCTTTGCGGCAGGTGATGTTGCCGATGATTATTATCGCCAGGCCATCACGTCGGCAGGTACGGGTTGTATGGCGGCCCTGGATGTCGAACGTTGGTTGACCGAAAAAAATATTGAGTAAATTAGTTTCTTTTTTTGGGAATCGTTGAGACGCATCATTCGCCTAGGGGCCTGGTTTGACTCTCTGCCAGTTGCCGTCGATGGATGCGCTCGATCAAGTTCCTTTTTGGGAGTTGCGGCGAACGGGCCGGTATGGAACAGGGCTATTTCGAACAGAGCCGTTGCGAAATTTTACTAGTATGGGGAAACACAAATCATGAGTGATACCAAGGTCTTTCGCGATCGCGAGATACTTCAGACGGCGCAGGCGAACGGTCGGGGCGCGACACTGTTGGCGTTTCTGCGATTGTCGGGCCCCGGTTGGCTGCAAAGTGCCATCACCCTAGGTGGAGGTTCCCTGGCCGGTTCTCTGTTTTTGGGGGTAATTGGTGGTTATAGCATGCTCTGGTTGCAACTCGTGGCCATTACCGCCGGTGTGGTCATGCTTTCGGCCATCAGTTATGTGACGTTGTCGACGGGACTGCGGCCATATGCGGCGATCAATCGGTACATCAACCCGGTGTTGGGAGTCGGTTGGATTACGGCAACCATTTTGGCGAACATGATTTTTATTTTGCCGCAATTCAGTTTGTGTTTTGATGCACTGAATAAAAATATCTTGCCGCAATGGGTTCCCGACAGTTCCGAAGGGAAAATTGGGGCCTCGCTTGTCATTGGTTTGCTGGCCCTTTTTATCGTCATGCTGAATCTCAGGCCCGGATGGTATTCTCGGATCTTCGATATCGTTTTGAAATTGATCGTTGGGTTGATTGTAATTTGTTTTGTGATGGCCGTTGTGATTCTTACGCGGAATGGCCAGATTGATTGGAGTCGAGTCGCATGGGGTTTTGTGCCCAACTTTTCTAATTGGAACAGTATCTCTCCTGACTTGGCTCAACTCCTGGCGGGGGTCCCTGAGGCATATCGGGAATTTTGGTCCAGCCAAATTGTCGCCAAGCAGCAGTTGGTGATGATATCCTGTGCGGCGACGGCCGTAGGGATCAATATGACGTTCTTGCTTCCTTATTCGATGCTTGCTCGAGGTTGGGATAAAACCTTCCGAGGCCTCGCGTTTTGGGATTTGTTTACGGGTATGGCCATTCCTTTTGTTGTGGTGACCAGTTGCATCGTGATCGCTTCGGCGTTTGCATTTCATGGCAAGGTCGATGCGGCGTTGTTGAGTGATGATCCCGACGAGATCCAAACCAGCATGGTTTTTAATGATGTCTACGGAAACATGGCCAATCGCCTGGAGGTTGAGAAAGGAGCCGAGGAACTGGCTCCGTTTCAAGTCGGCGAGAACGACACCCCGGAAGAGGTTGCGGAAAAAGGTTTGGCCCGACGGGTGCGTGTGGCGGAATTCATGACCGGTCTAACCCAGGAAGAACGGCGGCTGTCGATGGCTGTCGTATCCCCAAACACGGCTCAATTGGCGCGGACCTTGGTCCCATTGTTGGGTGAACAACGGGCGAACCTTGTGTTTGGTGTGGGTGTCCTAGGAATGGCTTTTTCGACGATCATTATCCTGATGTTGATCAACGGCTTTGCCTTCGCCGAAATCCTCGGGGACTATCAAAATCCGTGGTACCGAATTACCGGTTCCCTTGCCGCCGGAATCACGGGTGTTTGTTGGTTCTTGATCTGGACGGGTGCTTCCAAAACGTATTTGGCAATCGTCGCTTCGACATTTGCAATATTATTGCTGCCTGTGGCCTATTTGGCCTTCATGCTAATGATGAATAATGCTCAATTAATGCAAGCGTCTCAGGTAAAAGGGACCTCGCGCTGGCTGTGGAATATTGCCATGAGCTTTTGCCTGCTCGGAGCGGTGGCTGCAGCCGTGAGTCAGTTGGTTGAAAAAGGAACCAAGCCAGAGGGGGCCTATGTGATCGGAGCCGTGGCGACGTTCCTGGTGTTAATGCTATTAGGTTTTTCTGCCGCATCGAGTCGAAGTCATACCGACAATGGGAAATAGTGCCTAGTTGCAAGTGTCCAATATTTTTTTAATTTCATTTCCTCAAATTGAGTTTCCGAAGAACGTCGCCATCCATGAATAAGATCTCTGTTAAACAAGCTCGATTGAGTGAATCTGTTGGTCAAATCGTGACCC
>JBGSIY010000200.1:0-6964 GCA_041742275.1 Pirellulaceae bacterium
CAAGGTTGGTTGGAGGATCTTTTCCACCAACGCTGGCCCGTTTGAATTATTGAATCCTGGTTGGATTTCGGGACCACAGGAGTCGGTTGTTCCGGCGGCCCGGTGTTTGGTTCATCTTTTAATTTTTCGGTGTGGCGACGTTCCTGGGCGCCTCGTTCGAACAGAAACAACGATGGGAATGACGTGGCGAATGATCGCGAGTACAGCCGTTCATGGCTGCCGCAAATGCATTGGCGAAGGCCGTTTTTCCCGTAGGCTCGGTTGTTGAGGCACGCCTATTCCCTAACCCCCCGCCGTCCCAAACGGCCATAGTGTCCCGTTCGTGTCGGTTTTTGTCAGCGATTTCGCTGTTCAATTCGCGGCATTAGGTTAAAATGAAGACTCGCCTAGGGTTCCAATATACCGCTGGAATGAAGGCGGGGCTATTCCATGTACCTTCTCACTGTTCCCGCTAAAATCCCGGTATAGCAACGATGGTAAAACCGGGGATTTATTTCCACTGGAATTGCTACCAGGGTGGCATAAGCTGTCGGTCAAACTTTAGGGGTTAGGTTTGTTGGGTGATTTTCAACGCCGGAACATGGTCCCTGCTGTGAGAAGCCGGCGCTAAATTGCCTTAATTCAGGGCTGACTCCCCGAATAAATTCGTTAGAATTTCGGAAGGCACAAGTTCCCTTGAGGGGGCATGAATGGGGCCTCAGCAATCGAATGCCAGCGAGAGAGAAAATTTGACTGTAGCCAACGTTGTTGAGTGTTAAGCGATGCAAGCAATTTGTTTTAAAATTGAGAGCAAAAATGGGGAACGCTTCAGCGATGGCCGAGGCGCCACGTTTTGGGCGGCTGATCGCTTGAGACATTTGTTGGAATCTTAATCACGTTCACCCCGAGGAATCGCGACGGAGTAACCCTGACGGAGTAACCCTGATTGGGGAACCGCGACCGATGTCAGACACGATGGAAGGCGCGGTTCGCGTTGAGACAAACTGCCAATGAAATTAAAGACGATAAACATGAGAATACGAGAAAAGGGTTAATGCAGCATGGACGAAAATTCTGTTGCCGTGGCTGAGCCAGTGGTTCGCGTGGACCGCAAAGCTCATCAGAAGCCCAAACGCCAACCACGTTATCACGTGATTTTGTGGGATGACAATGACCACTCCTACGAATATGTGATCTTGATGATGCATCAAATTTTTGGTCATCAGTTGGAGCAGGCGTTTCAATTGGCCAAAGAAGTCGATCGAAGTGGGCGGGCAATTTGTTTGACCACCACCAAGGAGCTTGCCGAATTGAAATGCGAACAAATCTCCGCGTTTGGGCCAGACTCGCTCATACCACGGTGCCAGGGTTCCATGACCGCCTCCATTGAACCCGAAAGCAGCGAGTGAGCGCTAAAATCAAAACCCTAACTCTGGGGTGCAAGGTCAATCAATACGAAACCCAATTGGTTCGCGAGGGTCTGTTGTCGGCAGGATTTGTCGAGGCGGTGGGGGATGAAGCGGCCGATTTGTGCGTGGTGAATACATGCACAGTGACGAGCGAAGGCGACTCGAAGGGCCGGCAGTTGATTCGACGTTTGAATCGTGAGAATCCCCAAGCGAGAATTGTGGTCATGGGCTGCTATGCGACGCGAGCCCCGGCCGAAGTGGCCGCCTTGCCGGGCGTCGTCGAAGTCGTCACGGACAAACGAGAGATTCCTGATTTGCTCGGCCGCTATGGCGTCGTCGATCTTCCTCGAGGCATCACGGGCTTGAACGGTCGCAGCCGCGCGTATGTAAAAGTCCAAGACGGTTGTTTGCTCAATTGTACCTATTGCATCATTCCCTCCGTGCGGCCCCACATGTACAGCCGACCGATGTCGGAAGTCGTCACGGAAATCGCGGGCTTGGTCGACCATGGCTATCGCGAGATTGTTCTGACGGGAATTCATTTGGGGCATTATGGCGTCGACTTTAATCGTGGTTTGCCGCGTGAACATTGGACTCGATTGGCAACGCTTTTGCGAAAGTTGATGGAAATCGAGGGCGACTTTCGGTTGCGGTTGTCGTCGATTGAGGCAACCGAAGTGACTCGCGATTTATTATCCGTCATGCAAGACCACCCCGATCGCATCGCGCCTCATTTGCATGTTTGTTTGCAAAGTGGCAGCGACCGGATTTTGCGAGCCATGCAACGACGTTGGAACGCCAAGCGAATCGTGGACCGGTGTCAACTCGTGGCCGATACGCTCTCGCAACCCGCCTTCACTACCGACGTGATCGTGGGGTTTCCGGGTGAAACGGAAGCCGACTTCCAGCAGACACTGGATGTTTGCCAGCAGATCGGTTTCTCAAAGATCCATATTTTTCCCTTCAGTCGTCGCAAGGGGACACCGGCAGCAACCATGACCAATCAGGTGTCGCCCGAGGAGAAGGCTGCTAGGGTCGAACGTTTGGCGTCGGTCGAAGCATTGCTTCGGGCCTCATATTTTCAACAACTACAACAGCGACGTTTGAAAGTCCTGGTGGAAACGATCCAAGAGGGTCAGGCGATGGGAACCAGTTGTCGCTATGCACCCGTCGCATTTTCTGTTCAGGGGTTGCAATCTGGCGTGGCCATCGGAAATTTTGTGGAGGTGCAAGTGTCGGGGATGGGTACGGAACGGCTAACCGGAATTCCCGTCGTCACAGGTTTGCTTCAACTCCAATAATTTTTCTGTGTTTGTTGATTGATGTCCGTTTGATACAAGGAATCCGGTTGTGATTCTGTTGGCCGAGTTTTCTAGAACGATTACCGAATTAAAACTTCATTGTTTTGCGAAAGCAGTCTGACGTGTTGCCTGGGAAATCCCTTCAGCCTCTCGCTTTTGTCGGCGATCGATTCGTGCCTCTGACGGAAGCGTCGGTCCCGATTTGGGATTTAGGATTTCTCCAGGGGGTCACGCTCACCGAACGACTGCGGACGGTCCGACGCCATTTATGGCAGCTCGACGAACACTTGCACCGATTGGAGCAGGGATTGGGTTTGTGTTCGGTGCCACTCCCCTACCCTTTGGATCGTATCGCCTCCATAGCCATGGACGTGGCAAACCAGAATTTGGCTTTGTTAGATGGTGCTGAAGAGTTGTCATTATCGATGGGTGTTACCGCGGGGGACTCGAATGGGATGGGACCGGACGCCTGGGGGCTTCAATCCCCGGCATCACATCGGTTGCCCGCGAAATCACGGTTAGTCATCTATGGGTACCGTCTGCCGGTCGAAACATTTCAACATGGCTATCTTCAGGGCCTCACGGCGCGAGTCGTGTCGATCCGGGAGCTGCCGGCCGATTCGATGGATCGTCGCTTGAAGTCTCGAAGTCGTTTGCATTATTGGTTGGCCGAACAAGAGGCGCGGGCAATTCAGGCGGAAGCGAAAGCCATTTTATTGGACGCTCAAGGGAATTTGGCCGAGGGTTCCACGGGGGCCGTGGCAATCTTGGATGCCTCTGGTAATCAAGTTGTTGCTCCAGAGCAGGAACAGATTCTACCCAGCACGACGTTGTCATTGTTGGAGCATGTTGCCACGGCCATGAAAATGCGAATGGTTCGACGTTCGATTACGTATCCTGAATTGCTCGAGGCGCGCGAAGTGGTTTGGTTGAGCACTCCCGTGATATGCCAGGCGGTTGTGGAAATCGATGCCTGCAAAATTGGCGATGGTCGCCCGGGGCCCTTGTACCACCAAGTTATGGAGCATATGAAAGAACTTTTGGGAACCGATGTCCGCGTTCGGAATCGATACGAATAAATTTACTCGGAGTGAACCCATGAAGATGGTCGAAATTGCCCGTTATGGAAGTTCGATTGAAGCTTCGATCGGTGTCAACGCCTTGGAGTTGATGGGGATCAAAGGAGTGTTAACCGGGGAAGCTTCCAAAGCGACTTTTGTCGGCATGGGTGCCGTGGCGGGAGAAATTCGCTTGTCGGTCGAGGCAAGTAACGCGGATCGAGCGCGGGAGATCTTAAAAGACTTGCAAAGCGATTCGCTGATTGCTCCCTGGAAATGTCAGTCTTGCGGGGCTGAGGTCGACGCCGGCTTTGAAATCTGTTGGTCCTGTGGAGCCCCATCCCCCCAGATCAATACGGGCGTGTAAGAAGCTAAAGGCGAAGCCCAGACGTCGAGGCATAACCCTGGAGGTCGAGGTACAACCGGGGATGCCACGGCATAACTTGGGAAGTCGAGGCATAACTTGGGAGGTCGAGGCTCCTGCCGATACCAGCGAGCAGAACTCACGCGGTTGGAAAACAAATTTAGGGGCACGAATTTTGGAATTTGGCCGTGTTTGACCTTTCCCTACGGTCCAACCGGCGGGGTTCCAGGCGGCTTGCCTCCATTTGTTCAAACTGGCGTTAGCTCCCCATGGTTCCGAATGAGGGACGCCAATTGAGTCGGGAGTGGCCGACACGAGATAAACGGACATCAAATGAGCTCCCGTCGCGGAGACGCGTCGATGCGTAAAAGATTTATTTTCCGGTGGCCTGGGAAACCGAAGCCTAGGTCGACTGGGGTGAGGGGGAGGGAAGCCACCAATGATGACCAGCTAAGGGGACGGGATTGCACATGCGAGAAGAAATGGCCGGTTGGGAGAGGTAGGCCGCGAAAAGCTCGATTTTTTGGGATTTGTGGTGATCGATCGCAAACATTACAATTGATCCAGCCAAATTGGAAAATTATTCCGTTCGGTTCACAACAGAGCCCTGAGTGTGCCGACACAGATTAGTGTTAAGATTCAGGTAGTTAAAACAATTCAATGGATTTGAAGATTCAAACAAAACTCGTTTGACACAAGAATGAGGCGTACCAGTGGAAATCAAGATTGTTGCGAAAAATGGTTCGATTCCAGAAGACGTACAACAAATAATTGAAAACAAGGTTTCAAGGCTACCTCGCTTGTTTGAACGCACGACGGCCATTTATGTTTTGGCCAACTTGCAGCATATAGAAAAGCCCGAAGTCGAAGTTCGCATTTCCGCAGAAGAGCGCGATGATTTTTTCGCCTCGGACACCGGCAACAATGTATTAGGGGCCTTGGAAAGTGTAATTGGCAAAATTGAAAGCCAAATGCGACGACACAAAGGAAAAACAACGAATCATCATCGCGGTCGCGACACCCGAGACGACGCTGTTGTTGAGTAAGCACTCGACCAGCCTATGCCAAACGATTCTTGTTCGTTTGGGAGTGGATCAAGAGGCGAAACTTGCAACACGTGACCCAAGGTTTGACTATCAGTGAAGTCTCGATTGAGAATTTACTTGGTAGGTCGCCGGACCCTGCGATGCCGAGATAATATTATTTAAAGGAACGAAAATGAAGTTTTGTAATTTTGTGAAGACTGAAGCGATCAAGGTCGACTTGGCGGCTAAAGACAAAGAATCCGTGATTCGCGAACTGGTTGCCAGTCTTACGAAGTCGGGACAATTGAAGGCGGAAGAGCAAGAGAACATTATTCAAGCGATTTTGAAACGCGAAGAATTGGGAAGCACTGGAATTGGTCGGGGAATCGCGGTTCCTCACACCAAACATCCCAGTGTGAAGGATCCGATTGGCACGATTGGCGTTAGCCAAGAAGGTGTCGAGTTTCAAAGTCTGGACGGCGAGAAGGTTCAGTTGTTCTTTATGTTGATTTCACCACCTGACCGACCAGGTGATCACTTGCGGGCCTTGGAAAATATTTCCAAGCAGTTGCAAGACGATATGTTCTGCCGCTTCTTGAAGCAATCCAAGACGGCGGAAGATATCAAGCAGGTATTGGAAGAAGCTGACAACAATCAGTTTGTTTCCTAAACGCAAACCGCCCATTTTTCGTGAAGTCAATGTCTGAAACCAAGCACTCAGCCACGGTTGTCATAACAAATAAACAAGGCCTACACATGCGCCCGGCTTATTTGTTTGCCGAAACCGCCGCCAAATTTTCCAGTCGTATCGAGGTCGTAAAAGACGACATTCGCATCGATGGCAAAAGCGTGTTGTCCATTTTGACGCTGGGTGCCGGTGAGGGAACCGAGGTTGCTGTGGAGGCCGAAGGGCCTGATGCAACCGATGCCTTATCTGCTCTGGTGCGTTTGGTTGCATCCGGTTTTCCCGGTGAAGCCGAACCTGCGTCGGAGGCCGAAAGTTCCTGAGCTCAGCGTACGATTCGCCCGGGTGGAACAGAGCCTGAGTGGATCGTCACAAATGCTTCCAGGAGTCGCTGGTATTTCAGTACAGGTTGTCAAAAAGGGTTTCTTTAGGCAGCATCGCGAAAAACAAACGGTTTGCAAACAGGTGAGAACATTTTCTCTGAATGGTATGCAAACATGGCTCAATTTTTGAATCCGCGAATCACAATGCCCTGTGGCGATGAGTTTTCTCGCCCCATGCAGATGGCTATTCATCGCCGGAATTCAAACCATTCTGCTGCAACGCGTCACTTAAGTCGCGATTTGCAAACCCGGCCTTTCTATCGCCCGTTCTTCCCCCATTTGAACATGAGCCCTTGGAGGCTGATGCCATTCGAGTCTTTACGCCTTAGTTCCACTTCGGTGGCGGTTGCTCCCGGCAACCATCGCGTGTCAGAGCGAGTATGCAGCGAGTCGGTTGGACAAAGGCAAGATCTAGTGAGACGGGTTCTCTCCTGTTGTGCGGTGTTAATTTCCTCTTATGCACACACCGGGCTACTGCATTTGCAGCGCCCCCATTCGAACAAGAAGCGTTATGAAAAAAGAAATGTTGATCAATGCGTCTCAATCCGAGGAATGTCGGATTGCGATCGTGGAAGACGGCCGTTTGGAAGAGTTGTACACCGAACGGGCCAGCCAAGATAACTACGTTGGAAATATTTACAAAGGAAAAATCGTCAACTTGGAACCGAGTATCCAGGCGGCGTTTGTCGACTTTGGTGTTGGCCGCAATGGTTTCCTGCACATCAGTGATGTGGAACCCAGTTATTATCGCCAAGATCGG
>JBGSIY010000201.1:0-2694 GCA_041742275.1 Pirellulaceae bacterium
TCATGATGGAAATGGTTGTTCAAAACGGTCGTGGGTACGTCCCCGTTGCCGAATCCAAGAGCGGCCGAGACCATGAAATTGGAATCATCTTGCTGGATGCCGTTTACAGCCCTGTGACTCGCGTGCGGTACGACATCGAAGAGACTCGTGTGGGTCAAAAAACAAACTACGATAAACTGACTCTGGAAATTTGGACGGACGGTTCGATCAATCCAGAAATGGCCTTAGTCGAAGCGTCGAAAATCGTGCGTAAACATTTGAACCCCTTTGTTCAATACACCGAACTGGGACCCCAAGTCCACTCGCAACCGCGGTCGATGGGTGGTCTGGATGCGGCTCTTGAGTCAAAACTGAATCTGACGCTTCGCGAACTGCGATTCGGTGTCCGCGCGAACAATTGCCTTGAAAACGCCGGTATCCAGACAGTCAGAGACCTTGTGCAATACAACGAAGATCTGTTGATGGAATTGCGAAACTTCGGTGAAACCACTCTGGTCGAAGTCCGCGAAAAACTTTCGGAACTCGGTTTGCATCTGGGCATGAAAGTTCAACGTTCACCCATGATCGGCTAACCTAAGTTCGTTCAATCGTTTTCCAAATTTACAAAAAAATTATCACGCTAGTATTCAACAATGCGACATAAACAAAAAGGCCGACGTTTAGGCCGTAGCTCGAGTCACCGCAAAGCTTTGTTTTCAAACATGGCTTGCGCCTTGTTTTTGACAGAACGAGATCCAGAATTTTTTGAAGGCATGTTTCAAGCCGACGGTAAAACCGAAGTCAAACCGCCCAAAATCCAAGGGCGAATTGTGACGACGTTGCCCAAGGCCAAAGAATTGCGGCCCATTGTTGAACGTCTAATCACGCTCGCCAAAAAAGCTCTGCCTCACGAAGCCAAGGCCAAGGAATTTGCGACCGACGCCGATCGCAATAGCCCAGAATGGAAAAAATGGCGAGACGGAGACGGTTGGCGAAATTGGAACCAAGCCATGGCTCCAGCACTCGCCTACCGACGCCGCGCTTTCGATATGCTCCGTCAAAAAGATGCCGTGCGAATTTTGTTCGAAGTCATCGCTCCCAAAATGACGGATCGCACCGGCGGTTATACCCGCATCCTGAAATTGGCCACACCTCGTCTCGGTGATGCCGGTGATCGTGCGATTCTCGAATTGGTCGGACGCTTTGATCGCAAAACCAAGTCGAGTCAAAAACCCTCGTTCTCGGACGACGCTGCGGGATCGGAAGAGTAATTCCTTCGCGATGTAAAAAATTTACTTTCGAAGAACACGGTTCTAGCGAAACAATCCGACCCTTGCGGAATTTCGTCGAAGAAAAAATCGAAATCAAAAAGTCTGGCACATTAGCCAGGCTTTTTTTATGTTCCGTATCCTGATTTCAAGGAATCCGACAAGGCATGCGTCCTCATTGGTCGCAACTCATCACAATCCCCTCGCGGCCCGATTGGGCTCACTGAAAACGAGAGACGACGACATTGATGCCGCCTCAGTCGACGCTCTCCATCAAAGTGAAATGGCGTCTCATCGCCGAACCCATTTCCCCGTTCGAAAAATCGACCGCGCTAAATCAACTTGAAACGCTTGCTCCAGTCCCCGCGACATGCTGACCATCTCCGCTTTATCAAAGCGGGCGTCTTCCCAACGCGATATTATTTTTTTGGGAAGACTTTCTGCCCGCCGGTCGTCCGTCACTCTAGCCTCCAATCGCATAATCTTGAGCTCGAGAACAAAACTCAACTGCTGCGTTTGTGACGCATTGCGAATTTCCTCCCAACTCACAATGGACTTCCACAGGCTATGCATTTGCTGAAATACCTGCAACTCAGCATCCGTTTTCGGTTCAGCAGCACCCCGGCGAACGGTTGCCAGCCAGTCCGCGTACAAGCCAGCCTGCTGTGCATCCAATTTAATTTCCATGGCCTGCGGCTCGTTTGTCGCATTTTCGATTTCCATTCCAACCCAACGCCGATATTGGCCCAGGATCTCTCGCTGATTATCCGAGAGCGAAAATGTAGATAACAGTGAAACGGCCCGGCGTTGGACCCCGGGCTCACCATTGCCCAATGCCAGGACCAGCAATCTCGTCGCCAAATCGACAGCCAGTGGGTCATGGGGAAATCGAGACAACTCCTCCGCATAATCTAAATATTCATGCATCCCCTCTGGAGCCAACATTTCCAAACGGTTTGTATCGAGATAGACCAATACCAGTTGAATTTCGGTGCGTGGGATTATGATTTGCTCTTTTTCGTTGGACTCCCATCCACTTGATAGTTTTACTTCGGATTCGGTCTGTTGGATGACTCGGCCAAACACCGCGGTCCCGTCCAACTTAAAGACGGTGTCTGCCTCAGCCTTATTTACCATCGAAAAAATGAGCCAAAGAGCGACCATGGATTGCACCAGATCCCAGCGAATTCGATTTTTTCGAATCATCATTGCACCTTGCTCCTGGGAATCCGCCCCGTCTTCATCAGCTCGTCAAACATCTCACGCCGCATCTGGCTCAAACGGATCAATAGCCGCTGCTCTTGAGCCAAAAGCGTTTCCCCCAGGGTTGGTGCACCCATATTCAACTCACAATCTTCAGCCCCCCACGGCGTTTCGTCTTGGTTGCCGTTGAAATCCTCTAAACGCATCAGCAGTCGCTCGGCGAATAACTGTTGAGCGAATACAT
>JBGSIY010000202.1:0-4883 GCA_041742275.1 Pirellulaceae bacterium
GGTGTGGATTCCTAAAACAATTGACGAGGTCAATTTAATTCTTACTACTCGTTGGTGTGAAGCCAATGTGGGGAGTTATTCAGATGGTAGTATCGCTTATCAGGAATATTGTGATTTTCAGATTCATGATCGACAAACTGGGCAGCTATTGATCCAGGGTCGCGGTGCGGGAACACTGCCACGCAGAAAAAAGCGATCCCAGTCAGCCATGGATCAATTTGGTGGTTATGCCGATAGCGAGGTAGTGGGACTTGTCAAAGCAGAGCTTGAAAAAATGACAGCCAAAATATCAGATCTTTAACTACCACTTGGGTGGATGCAGTGCAAACACGGTCGTCGTTCCATAAGGGCCCTAGTTCTGTGCTGGAATCTCGTCGGTTTCCGCGTCTCAAGCAGCGATACAAAGTCCTCCGAATGTACTTCCCAGTGTGAGGTTGCCCACGGTTGCTGGACGCGTTATTCCTTACGGATTTTTCATGAGCTCGAAGCCGTTTGGTGGCTGATAGTCCATTGATGAATGTCGACGGATCGAGTTGAAGTAAATGATGTAATATTGAATTTCTTTGCGTGCGTCGTTGAAGGACTGGTAATTTGTGATTTCCAGTTCGGTTTTGATGGTTCCAAAACACCACTCCATGAAGGCGTTGCACACAAGTCCATCGTTGCGCAGGCTTCGAACCGAGGTTAGAAACCTTGTCCAACGGAAGTTTCGGCTTTTCCTTACCCGGCTCCGCTAACAACCCTTTCCATCAAATCCCGCAGGGTTTGGATTTCAATTGGTGGTGTTTGGCGAAAATACTCCAAATCAGGCGTTGGACAACGATTGCCTTAGGAATCTCGAATCCTTGAATAATTTTCACGTAACACAGAACAGTTTTAGTATATAGATTGGTAAGCGCCGTGTTTTTGAGTGTCAACGGAAGACAATGTGAAGTAAACGGATGTCAGCTTTGATCAATCTAGTGACTTTCTCGTTAAAAAAAAGTTTGAACTGGGAGATGACAGATGATTAAAGAAATTAAACCTCAAACCAATGCGTGCACAGAGTCGCATTCAAGATCCGGGCGTTGGCTATTGACCGTGATCCTTTTGACCGCTGTGTTTGGCGGACCACTTCTAGAAAGTTTTGGTTTCCAGGAAGACACTGAGTCTAATCGCAATTGGGCATCGCGAAACCATCCAATGACCGAGGAACAAGTTGTTAAATTGTTCTGCACCTCTCGCCTTGCAGTTACGTCACTACATGACTTTGAAGATGTTCAAGTGTTGATTGCTAATGTCTTTCAAACGTTTTCATTCGAAAGGGTACTTGTTTTACTCGAAGGTTCGGCGAAAAGTTCCGCCGCATGTGAGAATGCGATCGGAGTGGTTAAGCTTTTGCAGGTACTGCAATGGACCGAAGACTTTCGAAACCAGCAAATGGACTCTGGCCTTGGTATGACCCAGGATGATTTGGATCGTTTCTTGAAATCGTATCTTAAGGGAATGAGCGAGTGCTTCACTCGCTTTGAATTGGCTGCTAAAAATGGTTCAAAGGACGCAACGATCAATCTGCACCTGATGGTCGAAGTTTTCAATCGAATTAATGATTCGAATCCGAGTTGGAATGGATCGATACTGGATGAACAGTTGAAGACAGATGAGGCTCACCTTCCGATAGTCAAACAAGAGCTCCGTAAAATCGTTTTGCAAGTCATGAATCACCTGAAAAACCAGGAGGAAATTCAGACTGGATTCAGGACCTTAATCAATGAAGGTTATTGGCCGGCGCTCGAAGCGGAATTACGAAATTACTATTCACAAAACGTTGCTTTGCCAGAACTTGAAAAACTTGCTTTACGCTTGAGCGAATCCTCCGAAGCCGACGAAATTGCACTATTAGTAGCCGCAGGCGCTTTGACCCAGGCTGCGCAGGAAGTCGGAAAAAAACCAATGAGTAAAATCCTGTCCATAACTCAAAATGGCAGTCGCAAAGGATTGTGGAATGCCTTTTGGTTAGAAGCCGAATTCCATCGCTTAAATCAAGATAACAAGAATTATAAATTGGCGATTGAACGTGGAGCCCAAGTTGGTGAGCCGATGTGTTTGCTCAGGCACGGCGAGGCTTGCTTTGTTGTGCAAGATTATGGCAAATCGCACATTTTCTTAAGTCAGGCCTTTGAGAAGGGGATAATCGAGGCCACCTGTTACCTAGGCTGGATGAGCGAGCAAGGATTAGGCACGGCACCCGACTTTTCCAAAGCGTTGGAGTTTTATCAAACGGGCTACAACAATCAAATTCCCGAGTGTGCCGAGAGAATTGGACAACTCTATTTGATGGGAACTCTTAAAGCCGCCGTCATGCAGTTGGATTATCAAATTGAGGGACTTCCCCAGTTGCCGGAACCTAACCCGATTGAAAAACAGAACATGGCCAACCTGGCATCCGCTCAGGTCTATTTAGAGAAAGCCAGCGAATTTTACCTCGCAAAGGGTGATGAGCACCAAGCTAAGTTATTGAGTGAGACTGTTTCAAAATTGCGTCACCTACACGAAACTCTAGCGTTCGCCCCGACTGCCAGAGCATATGGTGAATGGGATCTGGAAAAGGAAGACTTTTTGTTAGAGCGACGATTTGAGCGGATGATTGAACTTCGTGATCAAGACCGCCGCGAAGTTGAAAAAAGAAATGAAATGCTTAATCGCGACGTCCCCTGACAACAGGGCTTGCAGTAACGCGCTAGATATCGGTTCTAATTTATTTACTAGCTGGATCAGCTTGAAAATAGGTGAGACGCCCATCTAATGGGGTGGATTCCCGCGAAGGTCTGTTCCTTTTAAATCGAATTCGATTTCGCGACCATAGTAATCCAATGATTGATCAAAAGAAAACATTTTGAGGACAATTCATGAAATGGGGCAATTTAATTTTTTGCTGGACGCTACTCGGGCTGCTTTCAGTTGCAGTTGAAAGCAACGCTTTTCAAGAAGATCCGAAGCCAGCTGCTTTAGCACCTCACCATGTTATTCGCTTAAAATTGCCAGAAAGATACTCCCAGCCGAAGTTTGAAGCCCAGGTAATTTCTGACGACAGCCAATTACTAGCTATCGCTTGCGAGAATAGCCAAATCGCATTGATCAAAATTGCGAACGGTGACATTGTCGCCAGAATTCCTGCGGAGGTTGGTTATGTTATCGATTTGGAGTTTTCACGAGATGGCAGTCGCTTGCATGTAATTGGAACAAGTGCACAAAAGCTGTTTGATATCAAGCTTGGAAAAGAGCTTTCCATGTCCCGCGATCAGCAACTGGGAGACCTGGGAATTGTCTTAACAAACCGAAATGGGAAATGGACGATCCAATCTTTCAAGGCAAATGTATCGGCTGAAGCATCATCTTTTCCGCAAGTGGGTGATGAAATCACAGCTATTGGGGAAGGTAAATCGGGCGATATGGTTTCCATCATGGGGATGGAAAGGGAGCAAGCACTGGCCATGTTAACAGGACCAGTGGATACCGTGGTCCAATTAGAATTTATCCCTGCAGGGGAACTGAAAAAGCAGGTGGTTCTTGTTCATCGTCGCGCGGATACCAATGACGGTTCGCAGCCAAGTCCAAAGTCTTCAAGCAGTCCTTTTGAAGAAAACATGGTTTGTTGCCTTTCTGACCATTTTCATACTTTTTCCAACGCCGCCACGGGCCAGATCGTGCGGGCCTTCATGCCCGAGGATATTCATCAACGCACAGGAACCCCCGCACTGTCTCGCGATGGACAATTGTATGCCTTCTTAGGGAAACTGGTCGGTACGGAGGAATTCGCCATTGAGGTTTTTGAAATCAAATCTGGAAAGCGGGTTGCAAGAATCGATAATGTTCGTTCCTATTTGCCGGAGGGCGGAGGAATGATGACCCGTTCCTATTTCTATGGGATGAAGTTCTCACCTGATAATTCAAGGATTTACGTTGGGGCGTGGGATCGCATCTGTGTCTACAGCGTCGCTACCAAGTCATATGAGTCTTCCTTCAACCTTCACCGCAATGTGCCGGATTCCGAACGAATTACTCCGACGCCAAACAAGAAGGACGGTTCGCTCATGGAAATCGCGTTGGCCGAAAACGCTGGCGGTATCGATATTCGCCAGGCGACTGGCGATCTGCAGGTGAATTCCTTTGGCGTCTCGCGTCTGGGTTTGTTGGCAACCGGCACGTACGGCGGGGCGATGTCGCTTTGGAACATGACGCAGGGTAGATACCTGCATTCGTTTGAAAATTTGCCCCAGGAGACCATTGAGCATATCGAGTTCTCGCCGAATGGAGAGTGGTTGAGTTTCTACGTTGGTGGTGAACTGCATTTGGTGGACTTAAGGTCGGTATTGGCGCCTGAAGAAAAACAATAGTGAGTACCGATGGCGCTCGTTTATACGGGATTCGCAAAAACGAAAATTGAGGTCAATGATGTTTTCAAAATTTATAGTGAGTCTGATTGCTGTACTGATGGCAATTCCTGCGTACGGTCAATTAGTTCATGAGTTGACTCCGGAAAGTTGGTTCAAACGTGGTTCAAACAGCTACGATTCACTCAAGATCATCGGTGATCAGGTAGTTGTCGTTGGCGAAACACAAATCGACGCTTGGACTATGTCGACAGGTATATACGCCTGGCAAATTACTGCCCAGGACAATTCCGAAGAGAGTTGGATCGTGCCGGGATCCGTTTGGGCAACGTCTGATGGGCTCAAATTTCTGGAAAGCACACTGTACACCACAATCGTTCGAAACTTCGATTCCCCTCGAACCGAAATCGCATCCAAGGTTCTTGATCTCCCTGATTTTTATATTGCATGCGTGGCATGGTCCGAAGATGGAAAACAATTGGCTATCGCTGGTAGTCGCGACTACAAACC
>JBGSIY010000203.1:0-8718 GCA_041742275.1 Pirellulaceae bacterium
CGCTTGATCATCTTACCAGCGGTTCGGACGACTTGATGAACCGCCAGATGGTTCTCGGGAAACGGCATATCAATCACCACCATCGCTTTTTGGGTTGCCCGACTGACCATCGCCGCGTGATAGATCATCTCGTTTACCGTTACGGGCAATGTGTTCTCATGCCCCTGGACAACCATCGCAAGACTGTCCCCGACCAATAAAATATCGACGCCGGCATCGTCCAATAGCCGGGCCGTGGGAAAGTCATAAGCGGTGAGCATTGTGATGGGCTCGCCGTCCAGCTTTTTTTTCAGGATCTTGGGGACGGTCATCCGCGTCCCACGTTTTGTTGCCATTCCACTACTTTAATTTATCGAAAGGAGAAAATAATCGATCTGTCGCTCGCCCCTGAGAACGCCTTTGCTCGACCCCTGCAATTTTAGCCCAAAAGCGGAACAATGTAAGCGACCTGAGTTGATCCCCAGGCAACCAGCCCGATCTCTCCATCCAAAACAGAATTCGTTAACCGGAACCGACGCTCGCTTCCACCTCGGCAGGAAACTGATGTTCCCCAGTATCAGGGTCTAACGGCAGTTCCCGAACCCATGCCACAGCGTTCCAGTCCAGTTTGGAGTACAAGTGCGGAAACAGTTGTCCCCCGCGTGAAGGTTCCCATCTGAGATCGGACTGAACTTGCGATACATCGATGGCGGCAATAACGAGATCATGCCTACCCGTAAAGTGTTTTCGAGCCGTCTCGCGAACTTGTGCAGCCGTTGAAAAGTGAATATAGCCGTCCTGATGATCAACAGCAGAACCGACAAAATTGCCTTTTTCAGTCGCTACCGCCACCTCATCGCAAGTCAAAATCTTAAAGATAAAGCGATCCATGCTGTCAATGCTCCAGGATTGAATACCGTTGTCTACTTCGGCTCAGAATATCATCTAAATGCGTCAACACGGAACGAACGTCCCGATCGCCGAGTCACGAGGAACTGCCAAAAGAAATTAATTTTCCCGATCTAGATCGGGAGAACCGCCGACTTTCTGCGCAATCCATTTTAATCCCAAACCGGCTGTAGCGTTGTTGGCGGTCAACGTTGGCTGCACATAGCGAGTGGGTTTGGAGTTGCCTGGGAGTTTAAACTTGTCCCCTTTCTGCAAAACGGGGCGCTCTTCCAGCATTTGTCCAAACTGACGTGAGCCGGCGAGTTGGCAAGGGAACCAGGTTCCTTCTCCATTGGAGTCCACTAGATAAAATTCCGGATAAGTATGTGAGGGAATCCACACGGCTCTCGCTGGAATTTTTTTTATCCGGCAAACGGCAATGAACAGCGACGACAACTCTTCGCAGTCTCCTTTGCCAGCCTCGATCGCCTCAGGGCAACTGCGAATGGTCGTATCGAATTCATAGGGAAAGCGTTCACGGATCGTATCATAAATCAACTCCACTTTTTGCCAGTCGGACAGGCTGGAATCCAATTCAATGGAGGCGGCTAAAGCCTGGACGCTTTTATGTTTGATCTCGATGTAGGGACTTTCGGTCAAAAAACTCTTCAGCTTGGGCTCGACCGATTTGGGAATCATGAGCGTCGCGGTCTCACGAGGGGGCAAAATATTTCTTTTTTTCAGACGAATCTTCACCGTGGCTCGAGCTGTTTCCCCCGGCCCCATCCGCGCAATGCGGACCAACATCAAACGAACATCGCCCGGAAAATCTCGAAAGCTGACGCTGCTGATATTCCCCGTTTTCTGCTCGTTCAAATACTCGACGTCTTGCTCGGGCCAATTGACGGGCACCGGGCACGTGACTTCAATTCCCGTCGCGGCTCCCGCCGATTCGACCTCCACGCCAAACTCCCATTCCAGCTGCTCCTCAATTTCCGTGTAGATCAAAGCGGCAGCCGATGGGGCGGATGCGTCCTGCCCCTGCGCTGAGTCCAACATGATCCAATGGAAGAGCACTAGGAGGACTCCGCGTACCCATACGTTCCAGATCATCATCGACCCCTGTTGTAAGCCAGTTGATTTTATGCACACTTGCACATCCGCATTCAGCGGCGACGGGCAGATCAATAGCCGGCCGGCAAAAGTTCGCGAATGAACTCGACCGACGGCTTGGCCGCTCCCTCGCCCGTTACAAATTCTGTGACGAAACGTTGTGGTTGCGGTTTTTCGGGGACGCGAATGTTGTCCCCTTTTTGCTGAATGATGCGTGGTTCACTCAATGAACCAAATTCTCGCGTTCCGGTCAGCACGACAGGAAACCAGAAGCCGTTGTCTTCACTGTCAGTCAGATAAAATTCGGCATACTGAGCCCCGTCAACCCAAACAGTGCGAGCCGGTATTTTGTTGATTCGACACATGGCGACAAAGAGCCCCACGATGTCTTCAGGGCCGCCCGAACGTTCCACAAAGCACTCGAGTGCTTCGATAGGGGGCGCCGATGTCTCTTGGATGTTTTCGCCAATCCAATCATAAATGGCCTTGGCTTGTTCCCAGGCGGTTGTGTGGCTCTCGGTTATCTCTTTTACTTGACTGCGAAGTTTTCCATTGCGAAAGCTGATTCCTGGGCTGGAGTCCAGATAAGTTTTTAATTCGCGAGGTAACTTTTTAGGGACAACCAAATGCGAGGTATCCGAGGGGGCATGGATCTCCGAGACACGTACGTTGTAGATCATCTCGAAGGCAATCTCTTGATTGGCTCGAACGACCGGTAGTGTCGCAACCATTTGGCGCAGTCCGCTGTCCGAGTCGCGAAATTTAAACTCGCGGGATTGCAAGGGAACGTTTTGCTGATGAACAGTGACTAATTGCTCGGGCCAATCATTGGGGACAGGAATGGTAACAAGCAAATTTTTGCACGCTTTGTTACCACCGACAATTTTCACACCAACCTTCCAACGAAAATGAATAGGATCGGTGTAGGTAATCCCTCCACTGGAAATCGCCGTCCCCTCTGTGGTTCCGCCCACCGCGTCATCTTGCAACTTTTCTGATTTGTCAGCCTCACTATTGGTTTTTTCTTGTTGGTTGGCGGCTTCCCTTTTCTCTTGGGCCGCGTCCGCTTGAGATGTGCCTTGAACGCAAGTTCGTCCGTGGGTTACGGCACCGCTACCGAGGAGAAGTAGACAAACGAACCCACGACAGAGTATCGATCGAGTTTGGTATTGCATAGGTTTTTCAGACGAATAGAAGGTACGGCAGTCGTTTGTTAGAGTTTATCCAATCGTTATGTATCTGCTGAAGATATTCAGGATATCTTGCGTGAAGCCATGATTCGAGGGTGAAAAATCGACAAATCGTGAAAAAACGTTACTCTTTTGACTCAGATCGTCAATCTCCGTTGCTCCCGACACGGGCATTTCCCGCTGGCGCACCCCAAGGGGTACAAGCGAGAGTTGTTTCAAATTCCGCTTAGGAATGGCCCCGTTACAAAATCCCGCTTTTTAAATTGGAACCTATCCCAGAACCTATTGGCCGTTGGGCACTAGCCCCCGGTTTATTCGGTAGAACCGGACGCTAGCGCGTTTCGGCTGATGATTCCGATCAGTTTTGGGAAAGGCACTTTGCGGGAACTTATTTTCGGACAATTCCGCTTAGGCTGTTTCCGTATTTCTAGCGCGGGGATGGGCCCGTTCGTAAGCGTTTCGCAGAGACGCGGTGCTGACGTGCGTGTAAATCTGAGTCGTGACTAAGCTTTTATGTCCGAGTAGTTCTTGCACGCTGCGAATATCGGCCCCACGATCCAGAAGGTGTGTGGCAAAACTATGTCGCAGCGTGTGGGGACTGGTCCGCAGATCGAGTCCCGTTATTTTCAAATACTTCTCCAGCATTCGCCCGACAGATCGAGTGGTGAGTCGCGTGCCAAATTTATTGACGAACACCGGCGAGTTCCGCGATTTTTCTCCTTTTAATACGCGTTCTTTCAGCCAACACTTCAGGGCCTTGGTCGCAAACGAACCGACAGGAGCCAAGCGTTCGCGTTTGCCTTTTCCTCGAACGCGCACCAGACCATCTTCCAAATCCAGATCTTCGTCATTCACCCCCACAACCTCGCTCACACGCAACCCAGCCGAGTACATAGTCTCGAGAATCGCCCGATCGCGCAATCCCATGGATTCATGAGTCGGCGGGGCCGCCAGCAATTTTCCAATCTCGGGCGTGGTCAAAAAATGGGGCAGCTTGCGTTCGCGTCGCGGATTGCGCAAGGGTTTCGCCGGATTCTGATCGGCCAATCCCTCGCGTTGAGCAAAACGAAAAAAACTTCGCAACGAAGCTAAACGCCGGGCGACCGAGGTTTTGGCATAACCCGCCTCATGCAATGCCGAAACATACGTCCGCAACTCTTGGGGTGTGATCGACCCGGGACTCGGCTCCACTCCCATCGACTCGGTGAGGTACTCGACCAGCGAAACCAAATCTTCTCGATAGCTTTTGATCGTGTAATCAGAACTATTCCGCTCGACCTCGAGGTATCGTAAAAAGCGTTCAATGGCTGATTGCACTTCTATACCCTAATTTGGCTGGGGGCAACACAACCCAAACGTCAACGCGTTTGTCAGGACGACAACGCCCGCTTGGGATACACGCGAGAGAACCAGACACAAAAGGTTGCATCTCCCGAGTGCTTTGCTACATCCGCGGTTTTGGGAAGAATGTCGTCGAACTTGGAAGAGAACCCCGACAATTCAGGATCTTTAGAACCTATTCCAGAACTAATTAGCCGTGAGGCACTAGCCTCCGGTTTGTTCGGTCGAACCGGACGCTAGCGCGTTTCGGCTGATGATTCCAATCAGTTTTGGGATAGGCTCTCAGCAAGATCCATTATCCTGAAATCAAGCTGTGACAAAGCACTAGTGTCCATTATCGGCGCAGAAAAAGCCGTCAGCCTGGACTTCTTGCTCAGCCCACGATTCTATCGATCGCATCGAAGATAACAGTTGGCCGAAAACGCCCGTGGAGATGCGGCCAGAGAAATAATCGCGAGAGGAAATCGCTCAATCGTTGGAAAAGTAATCGGAAACGGGAGGGAATTGAATTCGATTCGAGGTGGCTGGCTCCGTAGAAACGGTTGAGCTGGATTTACGGGTTGCCCGAATCTTTTGGCTCATCACGGCGGCGTCATACCAAGAAAAACTCAGTTCCGGATTGGAGGCATAGCGTCCCAACATCCGTAGCGTTTCGGCGCGAGAATCATCATTGAACAGGAACAGATAACGTTCTTCGCCTTTGGCTAACGCCAATACATTGATGTCACCGGACACAGTTTTACCCCGTTCTTGGATTCGACTTACAGTTCGGTAGGGCACCGAAAACTCCAAAATGGTCGCCGCCTCGTCGTTTAAAATGAGTCGGACGCACTGTCCCGTGCTCCAGGCAGTGTTTACAGGGTTATCGGTAATTGATCGGGTCAACAACACATGTCTCAAATGTTGGGGGTTATGTTTTTACAGAAATTGCCGGAACAGCTCAAATAATCGGAATAACGCTTCGATTGGTTGCCAGCATACGCCTCGAAACAGCGACAGCATTTCTACAAATAGGGGAGAGGCTCTGAAAGGAGAGCTCTTGGTGCGAATGAACGAACCACGGGCTGGAAAACTCTCTACGCAACCAACACGGCCATGGAAATTGGCAATGGAATCCACAGCGAGTAGCCCTACCAGTCCCGCCGAATTGAGCAGCTAGCATCTCTTAATTAGTTGAAGTAAACCAATCTGCAAAATTCGCCTCGAATTTCCAACGACGAGATTGAAATGGTATGCGCCGTGGCATCGGACCCTAACCATTGCGTCCATCGCCGAGGCATCGGCGCGAGTTCCTGAGCAAATGCCCCATTCCATTCGGGGCAACGATCCAACATGGGCACCAGTCGACTCGGGCACCCTTCTAGACGGCGCCCGTTTGGCCCACGAGCAACCAGGTTACAGTCCGAATTATTTTTCCAGAACGCGACGTAGCGACTCGCGTGAAACGGGCAACACGCGGGTGTTGGCGGTCAAATCGGTGCGCAGAATGTCCACGCTCTTCTTGGACATGGCCCCGGCAATGGAGAACTTAATAATGTACACTCCCGCCTGAATGCCTTGGCCCTCATAAATGGGCGGCCAGAAATCTTCGGCGTGAGTCGCAAGAGATCGTGCAAGCAAACGCGTGGCGCGGCCTGAGAACCCGCCCATGACCATTTCCAAACGGCCTTGCGATTCTCGATGGATGTAACACAGGAACGCACAATCTTCTTTGGCATTGGCCGGCGCCAAATGCCAGCGACCGTCTTCGCCCTCGTAATAAATTCCCGGTTCGTTCGACGGCATGGATTTACTGAGCTGCACACCGCCGACGCACGACTGTGGATGGGGATCGTCGTCGCGATAACGAATGAAGAAAGGGAGAACGCGGTCTTGGGGTTTTTCCACGTTGTCTTGAGAAACAAACGGGTCGCAGTTGAAGGCACTCGACAAGATAATTTCAACCACGGGATTGCTTTTGGTGCTACCGATCCCAATCATGGCCTTGTCGGCTTTCGACTCAGAAAATTCCCGATAGATGCGTTCGGCGCGATCTTGAACTTCGTCCGCAGGTGCTTGTCCTGGACTCCAAACAAGGCTTTGCTTCAGGTGCTCTGGATGAGGAATTGCATGATGGCCGACAGGGTCGGGCACGCTTTCCTTTTGGTGTTTGGCCGTGCCCCCCAGGGTTGTAACGCCATTGAGCAATTCGCCCAACAATACGGAGTCCGAAGCGACAACATAAGAGACTTCGGGCGTATCAGCAGCGACGTCGCGACGAACCCCCAGCACCAATTCCAGTCGACTGCGGCGAGCCATCAATTCCCAGAAGTTCTCGGGCTCGATCGCAAACAGGGCTCCCGGCAACTCACCGGCTGTCGCATGGCCATGCTCGATGAGGTAATCGCACAGTCGTGACAATGCCTTCAGCGGGATGTATTTGACTTCGTTTTTGAGTAACGCCGCGACTTGATGCCGGTCGAGACCCGTGTACTCCACGATCGTTTTAATTGTTCCTGGGCGTTTGCGTGGATCGGGTACGTGCCCTAGTAATTCTGCCAGTCGAAAACTGTATTGCATGACTTTTAACTTCCTCAATTCCCACGGGAACAATTGGGCAGCGCTAAATTAATCCGCCCTTAACATTAACTGTATTCCGTTTAACGGTAATTTCAACCCCTTTATTAAACTAAATCGGTTACTTTAGGTGGAAATCGCGGTGCTTACGCGTTTAGGCGAAAAACGGAAATCGGCCTTTTCAGGCCCCGAGGCTTCTGCTAACTTCCCGCGACTTGGTCCACGGCCCCCGATTGCCGCAGGGCAGATTGTATGGAAGCAATCCCAATTCAATGACGGAGTTCGTATTCTGATGACTGCTTTTAAACGTGTGAACCTTCGCCTAACGTCACTTCTGATCTGTTTCACCTTGTTTTCCAGTCTGGGTTTATGGACGTCTCCCTTGGAAGCTCAATTGGGTCGACTGCGGTTGCCATTTGGCAAAAAGCCACCCAAAGTTGAGCAAACCAATTTTGAACTGACTCAGCAAGCCGGCCCTTGGATGATCATGGCCGCCTCTTTTGTGGGCGATGATGCCGAAATGCATGCGGAGGAGCTCTGCGAAGAACTGCAGAAAAAACTGAATGCACCCGTCTATATCTACAAACATACTTTTGACTTCACCAACAAATACGAAGGTTTTTATTACAGCGCCACGGATTACGACGTCGATGCCAACGGCAACCGTATCCCCAAACGCAAGCCCACTCGCACCCTACGCAATTCTCAATTTGAGGAAGTCGCCGTCCTCGTCGGAGATTTTGCTTCCGTGGAAGACGCCAATTGCCGCAAGATGCTGGAGAAAATCAAAGTCATGCAATTGACAGCATTGGGTGATCAAGACGCGTTGGAAGATCAATCCATGCGTATGTTTCGAGAGGCCGCCAAACAACTTTCCAAGAACAGTGAATCCAAAAAGAAAGGGCCGATGGGTTCTGCGTTTGTATTGCCAAACCCCGTATTGCCCGATGAGTATTTTGCCGCTAGCCCCATCGACACCACGATCCTGAAACTAAATAAAGGCATCGACAACAGCTTGCTCGATTGCCCGGGGAACTTCAGTGTGCGCGTCGCCACCTTCCGCGGTGACAGCACGATCCAGCTCAACGAAATCGAAGAGGAAGAAAATAAGTTCAAACAGATGCTACGCATCGGCAAACCTATTGCCCAAACCAAATTGGCTGAAGCCTCGATCAAGTGTCATACACTGTGTACGGAACTCAGAAAACTTGGTGTCGAAGCCTACGAATTTCACGACCGGTCCGAAAGTTATGTTTGTGTCGGCTCCTACGATTGGATTTCGATAGAGGACGGGACTGGAGGGAAAATCTTCAATCCTGAAGTCGAAAAAACCATTCTTCTTTTTAAAGGCAGTATCGAGAACCTTTCGGGAAAATCCGAATCCTTCTCGGCCAAATCCCTTCCCCATTTAGTCTCCCAAGGGATCGCGTTCGATGTCCAACCCGTACCTGTTGCCGTTCCTCGAGACTCAGCCCAGGGAAGCAACACGGCGAAGAACAATTTGTGGGGCAACACAAAAATGCGTTAAGCCGTCGGCAATTAATCGCCACAGAATAGCGAATTAAAAATACTGTGAAAACAAGAAACCGAGGTGGGCCAGCGTGCTCAACTCGGTTTCTCGCCATTCTGGATGAACGTGACTCAACGTCGA
>JBGSIY010000204.1:0-6479 GCA_041742275.1 Pirellulaceae bacterium
CGCCAAAAAACGCAGGGCCAGACCGTTTTGCAACGACCAAGTGCCATTGCAGACCACGGTCGACGACAAATTTTCGGCTGTGAGATGCTGAAAAGTGACCTCGGGACCTTTCACTTGGAAACTACCGCTCACGTTCCTCAGTGGGTAGTCAAACTTATTGTGGCGAACATAACAGTGTTTGAGTTCGACTTGGTAGCTCAGTAGAGGAGGTTGATCCGCAACCGGTTTGTGGTAGCTTCCAGAAATTCCAAAATTGCCTCGCGGATTCATGGCCATGATTTGATCATGAATTGCCGGGTAAGATCTTAGTGCTTCAAATAATTTGGTGTCGATGGGAAGCTCACCCGGGCAACTGAACCGAATGTTGAATTTGGCTTGGGGGCCCGGATTTTCAATCTCGCCTGAAAGCGATACGACCTGGCCACTTTCGAGGGCCTGTACATCAAATCCACAGCGGTCGTTTGTCAGATAGGCGGTGCCGACACAGTCTTCCAATCGATAGGGAAACTTATGGAAGGTGCAGGCAAGATCTTGAATATTGGCCTGCCAATTTTTGAAGGGCTGGACTCCATCATTCCCCAGCTGAAATTGAAAACTAGCCACGCCGACGGGTGAGAAGTCAGCAAAGAACTTTTGAATCGCCGGCGGTACGATCGCCTGGAGCCGTTGATTGATCTGCAAATTATCGACACGTCCTTTGAATTCCCATGATCCGCGTTCTAGGATTCCATTCTGAAAGTATTCCAGTAGACAACTACCATCACCCAACCGAGCTGTAAAACCCAAAACTTTCAATTGATTATTGGCGATCGTAATTCGTCCTCGGCCATCGCTAATAGGAAAGCTGAGATTGTGATGGGCTAAATTAAGTTCGCTGGCATCGAGAGTTACATTCAGTTGATTGATGTCGAGTTGGCCACCCCGAATGGCCGCTTTGACATTCAAGTCAGCCAGTCCCGTAAAATTGGTGATTCCGTCGGCTTGGGCTTCAATGGGGAGGGAGACCTGGTGCAGCAAGTCCTTAGTTAAAACCGCGCGATCCAATTGAATGTCACATTTCCAATTTTGAAAATCGTCCACCTGTAATTTCAATACAGCTTGGCGAAAAAAATCTGATTCGCAGCGGAGGGCGAAGGTTTGGTTGTCCCCCGAGCTTTGCATGTCCGTTTGGTTCAAAGACAACAAATGGATTTGCCGTAACGACAGCAGGCCAGAACTACCGGGAATGTCATGCAAAATATGACAGGTCGCGTCGCGAATACGCAGCTGGGGTATTGGGCCGGATGACTGAATTTTTTTGACTTCGTCAATCAACAGAATAAGCGTCTCTCGATCCAACTGGCCCAAGTTAATTTTGACCTGGCTGCGATCCAGCACGATTTTTTCAATTTGTAGCTGCAACTCCAATCCCTGAGTAATTGGATTCGCGACGACGAGGGCCAGCGAGTCAAGTTCGATACTGGGTTGTACTTGGCCTGGAGCGAATAGTTTGATTTTTGAGACCCTCAGGTCGCGCGGCGATTCGACAACAACGCCACCAATTTCCAGATGCCAACCGGAGGCGGCGATTTTTGTGTTGATGCTCTCCACGGCGATTCGGCCGATCTGCTGGGCCAATGTGTCGCGCCAAAGATAACCGGCGATCAACAATCCAGCCACAAGCAGCATAGACCCGAGCAGGAAATTCCGAAAATGCCCCAGCCCAGACCACAGGCCATGGTATTTGATGAGTTCGAATTGAGATAGTTCGCGAGACAATTCTATGCTTCAGGGCCGGGCCAATGTCGATGATTCCCTAGAGGTTTAGGGTGGGAGATATCGTAGCTATTTTGCGGTTTTTGCCCTAGGTTGATTTGTAGGAAAACGATGACGAGATCGCTGGCCTTTTGTGACGAGTGCCGAGAGGAAGCGGAAGTAATCGGCCTCCTCGAAATCCAAAAAAATAGAAGGACTGGGAGGGATAGCTGGTTGGCACAGAGTTCAAATTATGATCTTGGCCGCGCCCCGATGAAGTCGCGGAACGACGGAGTTTCGGACTGGTGAAAATGGGCAGGGATCAATGTTTAGTTCTTGTCGGACGTACCGCATTTCGTTGCTAGCGAACAAGAAGAACAACTCCCGGTCGAACACTTGCTGGCAGTTGTACCACAACCGGGTCCGCAGCCCGTAGCCAGTTTTTCGGCAAACTGTTGAAATCGAATCTTTTGACCATAACGATTGGCCAAAGCACTCACGACCGATGCGTGAGCTTCATCCAGCTCGCCCAAGAAATAAAAGAAGAGATTCTCACCATCGTGTAACAGTTCTGCGTCGATCAGAGGTGTTTGAATCTGATGCAATGAAAGTAATTCTTGGCATGCATCAAACGCTCGTTGGCGATAACGAATGAGACGTTCGTCCAACAGAATGTCATTGTGAGTGAACGGTCGCAGGATCGCGCCGTGGGGGTGCTCGCCTTCGAATTGCCCCTGATCGGTCGAATTGAGGATCACCCCCGATTCAATTCCGCGACTGGTCTCACAAACGACCCGATCGTCGCGAGTCAACGAAACCGCAGCCAGATTTTGCAGCAACCCAATGTGTTGCTGGATTCCGAATTTGACAAAGTACAGTTGGGGCATGCAAATAAATTAAGGAATTGAATTGATCCACTCGGAAAATGCGAACTGTCGGAAAATGCGTCCTGGGCAAGGGCATCGCGACTTTCCCGGTGGCGGGAAAACAAGATTTAGTCTACCACGGTTTGGTCGATTCGTAATGGCGGAGACCGTATCGAACGAACAGAAATTTTTAGATATAATTCAGCGGCCGGAATACGAGCAAGTGTCCTGAAGAGTTCAATTAGTACCCAGTTTTTTGATTGAAAATCGAATGATTATAAATAATACCGAAAAAGGTTGGTTGGATTTAGCAAATCGAGTTTTGGGCGGAGAAGTGATCGATCGGGTGATGGCCAAGTCCATTTTGGAATCACCGGATGAGGAGATCATGGATTTGGTGGCAGGGGCCTACCGATTGCGTCGTGAATATTTTGGAAAAACGGTCCAATTATATTTTTTAATGAACGCCAAAAGCGGGCTGTGTCCTGAGGACTGCCATTATTGTTCCCAATCAAAAGTCTCCGATGCGCCTATCCCCAAATACAATTTACTGAACCGTGAAAAATTATTGGACGGCGCAAAGCTGGCTGCCGAACGCAACTCAAAAACGTATTGTATCGTGATATCCGCGCGGGGCCCTAATGAACGAGAAATTGCCGCCGTCGAAGAAATTGTTCCCTTGATAAAGGAACAATACAATTTAAAAATCTGCGCTTGCCTGGGCCTTTTGAAACCAGAACATGCGGCTCGGTTGAAGGCGGCTGGGGTGGACAAGGTGAACCACAATCTGAACACCAGCGAAGAGTATTACGGAAAAATCTGCACGACACACACGTACGAAGACCGCCGGCAAACCCTGCGAAATGTCCGCGAATCAGGCATGGAAATTTGTAGTGGCGGCATCATTGGGATGGGAGAAAAACTGGATGACATTGTTGAAATGGCTTTTGAGTTAAAGGCCTTCAACGCTGAGTCGATTCCGTTGAACTTTTTGAATTCCATCGAAGGCACGCCGTTGGAACGTTGTAACGAATTGACACCGCTCTTCTGCCTCAAGGCCTTGGCGATGTTCCGTTTTGTGAATCCATCGGCCGAACTGCGCATTGCCGGAGGGCGAGAACTGCATTTGCGGTCTCTGCAACCGTTGGGGTTGTACGTTGCCAACTCGATCTTTGTGGGTGACTATTTAACGACCCAGGGGCAACCACCTGAAGATGATTATAAAATGATCAAAGATCTTGGTTTTGAAATCACGACCAGTGAGGAAACTTGGGCACGTTAGTTTCCTCACCGGTAAATATTCAGGAAAAGTGGGTAGCTACGACTCGATGCGTATCCTGGAAACAGTAGGGTGGGCATCGATTCGCTCCAAGAGCGGGCGTTCCATGCTACTGCACGGGGAAACCGCACGGGGAAACTGCCCAGCAAAGGGCATCGAATTTGAGCTTGGCTGCTCGCCGTTCGCACCCCCGCGTTCCGCATAACTAGTGCGGGCGGAGGTTGCGAATTTTTTTGAGATTTACAAAGCGGCCGACTTGCCCCAGATTTGCCACCATGGTTTTTTGGCCACGGGTTTGACAGTGCTACCCCAACTCCGTCCATTTGTGCCAATGCTATCCGACATCTTGGCGTAGCTAAAATCGGATTTGAGAATTTTTGCGTCAGTCATATCGCAGTTTCGCAAATCGGCCTGCGTGAAGTCGGACCCGGAAACATCGGCTCCATACAGATTGGCCTTGAGGAGTTTCGCGGCATGAAAATTGGACTCGCGCATTTCTGCAAACGAAAAATCAGCCAAAGGCAAATTGGATTTGAGAAAGGTCGCACCGTTCAATTTCGAGTGCCGGAACTGGACCTTTTCACCCATGGCTTCGGTGAAGTCGGACATGTCTAAAATGTTGTCCGAAAAATTGGCTCGATTCATGGTAGCGCCATGAAAGTCGGCACGTCGAATAATGCAATTTTGAAATCGTGCATGATGCAGATCGCAATCGATGAAAGTTGCTTCGGAGAGATTGCAACTATTTAGTTTCAACTTCGATAAATCCATCGAAGTGAAATCGGCATGAGCGAAGTCGACGCAGGTCAGATTGAGTTCCGACAAGCTGTCGCTGTCGTTTCGGAACAGAATGTCCCCAGTGATTTTGTGTTTAATTTCGATCATCTCAGCAACTCCCGTTCATCGAGGGAACGCGGATCTGGAAATCAGATCTTCTCTCGATGAATTATTGAAATCCCACTCGTATCTTTTGAGCGTCTCGTTACTAGAGCGTCCACCAGTAACAATAACGTTTGCCTCTCGCCATGTTCAGAGTATTGATTTACATCGTCCTGATGATCTTTTCCCTCTCACAGGTCTATATGACACCAGAAACAGGAGCAAAGTTTCGACCCAATTAGAATTAAGTTAAATTTTCTTGCCTTGTGTATGATTATAAAACGCTTTATCTCAGGAACGCAAAAGAAACTTTGCAATTTCTTTAGCAGACCAATTCAACAGAGGCGCACTTGCTACCGTAAACTTGAATAGTTGCGAGCTTTGGCGAATATAAAGGCCGTTTCTTGGCCAAAGCTACAAAAAAATGGATATTTGGCTTTTTGATCTACCGACCGTTAAATTCGGTCTCGCTGGGTTAAAACCGTTCGTTATTTCTGTGAAGTGTTTCCCGTCTCACTGGCCAATTGGGGTATATCGCGGTACACGGACAACTCCACTTGCTTGAAATTCATCCAAGATTTCTTGACCATTTCAATGCGTTCACGGTCCTGCGCCGACAAATTTTTGATCAATGTGTGTTTGGAGGTAAGTGAAAGATCCCGCTCATGCAGTTGTCCACCCTTGAGGGTCAATCGAATCTCCGTGGGCATCAGGCTGTACTTTTTAAGGGCCTGGTTTAACTCCAGGCGCGAGAAGGGAGGAAGGCGCCGGGGATCCGTCGCTGCCAGTCGGGAGCACTGGTCCAAAAATTCAAAATAAATTGGCAGCAGGCTACTATCGTCCAGCTTCATGCAATCGGCTTCGTAGCGTATCGTTGGATTGTACATAGTGATCTTGTTGGCTTTGAGATCAGCGTCTTCGGCCAGGTCAGGTCGCACCAAAGGCACCAATTTTTCGTCCTTCAATCCTTGTTGTCGCAAATTTTCCACCAGACGCACGAGTTCAAATTGCTCCAAATGCAAACGATGCTGTTTGGTCAAATCGATGAGTTCAAATGATTTGTTTCGCGAATCGTAGATCACAATTTCAACAGGTGTTTTTCCGTCGGCCGCGTCGTGAACGATATCGTAAACGATTCCGTTTTGAAACAAGGTCACACTGTTACTGATGGGTGATGATTGCCCGGTGGAGTAAATCTGCGAGTCGAGTTTGAATTCTTGACAGTGTGAGGGCGACTCCAAATTCACAAGCGTTACCAATCCGAGGGATAGAATGAAACAAGGGAATGAAAACGTCCGCCACGAGAATGCTGGAAGTCCGATTCTAGATGAGAAGACCATGTTCATTACCAAATACAAAAAATGAGACAAACCAATGGAATTGAGGACGAGGCGTTGGCGATGTCGTTCCGGAGCATCGGCCATTCCCAGCCCGTGATAGGGCTTGTATCAAAAAATCACGGTTGCCGTCTAGAGAAATTCTTCTGCAATACCACTGGGTCTGAGATAAACTGCTAGCGTCCTATACAATGGGGTCGTCGTATCGCTCGCCAAAATGTTTCTGGAACTGAGCGGTGCCCACAGGGTGAAGTTGATGTTGGGGTGAAGTTTGCTTTGGGGTGACGTTTGCGTTGTTTCCCGAGGGGCGCCGTTGCGTTCAACGCCGTTTGATGAGTAAATTTTATCGGGGCAAAATTGTAGAAGTGACCCTTTGTGTCCCGG
>JBGSIY010000205.1:0-5367 GCA_041742275.1 Pirellulaceae bacterium
CGAGCCCAGCAGGCCGACGCCGATCGTCGAGCCGCGTGCCTCTAGCGAGACATGGCCGCCTGGTGGACCAGCCTCCCCGAATCCCAACGCCTCCACCTCGCCGCGCAGGCCAAGGCCACCAATCAATTCCTAACCCGCCTCGCCAACGACTCCCCCCTAGTCATCGACCTAGCCTGGGGAATTGCGAATGAATCGTTAGCAGAGAACATCAGTCATGGCAGCGCACAGCGTTAATTTTGCTATCCCAAGGCCTATTTTCGCTAACTCAATATTTCGCTGGCTCAGAGTTTCCTGCTTGTCTGGCAACGGCTAGGCCATGCAGACCCTTGATTCGCAAGCCAAAATTCTCATCGCTCCCAACCTACTCCTCCTGATCGCCAGGGAACAGACGATTCTAAGGAAAATCACTAAAGGAACAAAAAAACAACCCATTTCCACCAGCGAGTTGATATAGGAATATCCGCGCTAGCCACGAAGTTTCCCATATCAAACTGTTGACTCAGCAATAAGATTTATTTACCCTGAAAACAAGTGGTTAGCCCTAAAATATCAATTTATAACTCGCTAGCCGATGATAATACAAAGTTCGTGCCTTCAACGGTGTGGATCTGATGGTTCAGCTGTCCGTGATGCTATGATCAAAGACCAAGACTACTTTATTTCACTCCCCTTTGACTCTGTTCCCGAATGCGTGCGAATGGATACTAAAGCTCGTGCTACGCATGAACTCTGGGGGGACATGATCACGGCGATATGGTACCACACGCAAAACAAACCAATCGAGATGGCTAGATTGGTGCGTGCCCTCGGAAACCCAAATCGCATTGCACAACGCGACGATTGCGAACTTTGGGTATATGAGTGGCTAGGTACTCATGGCCCAAATATCTACTCCTCAGAGACTCCTTTTCTTGTTCGCGACGGACTCGTTCTCGGTATTGATCGGGACTTTGACACTGTGGATGGAATTTGACTTACGGTTTCGCGTACGCTAGAACAATTCAATCGCAATGCGACTAATGCTCTCAACGGGATTGGACTCATCCCGGAACGAGGCACGAACAATGCGATGCACCGAAGTCGCGGATCGGCCGCTTCCTGATGGTGAGTTTTTTGGCCGCGACATCGGTGATCGCAAGCGTTCGGCGGCAACATGACTCGCGACAAGTTCCATCGCGCGATTGAGTGCCTCCGTAGTCCGGACTCACTGCTTTACGATGAGGGTTACCACACTCTGCAGGGGGAGTTCTTGCTGCGGCATCTTGATGCCGTGATCGAGCTCTGGAGGAAAGAGACCGATCCTGCGGTGCGTGGGCACTTGATAGAGCTCTTGGGTGATTCTGGAGAGCCTCGTGTGATTCCGCTGCTTGAGTCGGAGCTGGCGAGCCAGGAAGATGAAGTCCGACGCTGGGCCCTACATGCGCTGGATTGCGTCGCCACGCCCGAAGCGCAGGCCCTTGCGGCATCGCATCGGACCAAATATCCAGAGGATGCTCAATGACAAAGCCGATCAAGCCGGCTGAAGGCAACGCCGGGATCGCGTCTCGGTTGACAATCGAACACCATTGCCCCGGCGTGCCTGAGCCGGAGCGTTAGCCCTGACAGAAATGACACCACGTACACCAGAGATCGACACTCGCGAGATTCTCGGCGAAACGTTTGCTAATGCAAGATTCGACAAGGTCCACTTCGATTCAAACTTCACCGATTCGACCTTGCTATCGGTGGTGTTCGACCGTTGCCGACTCGAACGGGTTCTAATGGCACGGACCAGTTGGACGAACTGCGACTTCCGTGGCTCAACGCTTGTAGTAAACTTCGACGACGCAGTTTTCAATCAATGCACATTCAACGCCGTCAAATTCAAAGGACTCACTGGCGAATATGGAGGTATCCGAGCACGATTTGTAAATTGCGACTTCTCAGGGGCGCAGTTCAATGAATTGTGCCTTCGGGCGTGTCGGTTTGTAGGGTGTTGCTTTGAGGGGGCTCGCTTTACTAAATGCGATCTCCGCGGAGCACTCCACAATGGCGAGCAGATGGAGAACACGGGCTAACAATCGCATGCAACGGAGCCGGCGGTCGGGTCGGTTTTGAAATCAACGCATCTCGCGCCGGCCCGCTGTTGCGTAGCGTTATGCCATTTAGGCTATCCCTTCTCTCGCGGGCGTCTTGTGATGGAAATCACCCGAACATTTGGCAACACGTTTCGTGACATGATGCGCGCTAAACTACGTGCGTTCGCTCGCCGTAGCGTGTATCGCTATGCGATAGGCATTGCACTCATTACCGTAGCGGTGCATGGAGCCGATCCATCACTTACGGCCACGGACAAATTTATGCGCGGACTGATCTATTTTGCAGCGTTCTGCCTTGGTGTCTTTTTGCTGTATGCGGTTTCCGCTTCGATACAATCACGCCGATTTACTCCCCGAACGATCACATTCACGAAAGACACGATTGTAGTGAAGCGCAATGGTGAATTGGCCAGTCACGACTGGAACTGGATTATCTCTGCCGATGAATCGCCGACGGTAATCTCTCTGCTTGTACAAAAAATGCCGCGACTTGAATTGTATCTTCCGAAACGTACACTGAACGATAACGAGTACGATACGCTCCACGGTTGGCTTGTCACAAACGGCAAGCTTTCACCGACCGAAAACATGGCATAACCAAGCGGTGAACCGAAGTCGCCGATGACGCGTTTTTTGAAATCAATGTTTCTTGGCGGCGGCCCGGTCTACGTGGCCCTTATCGCTAAATGCATCGATTAGTCATCTCTTGCTGGTGTGGAGTAATAATGTTAATTCCGCTTCTTTACTTTGGCTGCGGTGATCAGGGGTTGGGTTAGTTTTTGGTAAAGTTCGAAGAGGAATTCGACTCGCTCTCGGTCGTTGGCGAAGGGTTTGGTGCGGTAGCAGCGTTCGACGGCTCGGTCTAGTTCCGTGTGGGCCTTGAGTAATCGAAAGGGATTACGTCGATAAAATCAACCTGTTTAAGCTCCTTCGTCCTTCGTTCCTTCATCTCGACAGTCGTTATCCTTTGGGACTTCACTCACTCCCTCGCCCGAGTCTTTTGCTTTTTTCGTTCGCAATGTCTTTGCGGCCACCTTGGCGATTTTTTTCGAGGCTTCTTTTGCTTGGTCCCCTTCGGTTACCTCGCGTTTGATCACCTCTGACGTAAGCACCGACAAGATTTCGTCTGTTTCCACACGGACATCGGGAGACAAACGACGAAGTTCTCTTCGCAGTACTTGGAGTACTGGGACGCTCATCAATAGAGCACCCCGGAAGAATCGACTAAGGGCCTGTTTTTGAGTATGGAATTCGCCCAGTACGGATTTGATCCATCCCTCTTTGCACAACAGAAACAGGGACTCGACATCTTTTGAGTTCCTCGAATTCAAGGCACAGAAATCGATATCGATCACCAACTCTTGGTCAATCGGTTTGGCAAACGTGACTTTGTAAACTTTCCAAACGATACCATTGGTCAAGACAACCCAATCGACACCTTGGTTGGCCGCATAGTCGACCGCCTGTTTGACATGTGCTTCTTTCAATTCCAGCCCGATCGCCTTGACCTCAATCAGCATTTGCAAGACACCATCAATCTTTGTCGCCAGATCACAAAACGTTCCTCGAATTGCGTGCTCCGATGTGATTTCAGAATACTTGTCGTAGCCAAGAATCTCGGCCAGCATGTCAACGATAATCGTAACGGTATCGGATTCACCAACATCGCGAGATTTCGCTGAAGCAAGAATAGGCTGAAACCGCTTGATGCCTGAAACAATTCGTTCGGAAATTTTTGATGGTACTTTTGCCATTGAAATTTTTCCCGTATGAGGTGTTTGAATTAAAAGCCTGACGATTCGAAACCGTTACGGTCCCTATTTTCCACCGTGCGATCCAGCCATATCAACAAAAAACGCGGGGCATTTTTGCACCGCGTCGTTTCGAATTGTTGATGAGATGGTAGGTGGGGCTATTATCGGCGATATGGCGGGGAGATCAACTATGGGGGTTTGGGTGAGGGTTTTAAGGCACCCGCTTGATTGCGAGGCGTGGTTTTTGACAACCAGGCAGGAATCCATTACCTTTTAGCCGTGAGGTGAGCGGCCAAAAAACAATTTATAACACGCTAGCCGATGATAATACAAAGGTATGCTTTTCGCTAATTGAAAATGGATCTTGAAGCCGCATCAAAAAGATATGCGTACTATATGCATGAAGTGCGCTCACGTTTGAATCTGATTGCACGCGCAGGCGCTTCAGTCGAAGCTAAAAAACCAATTACGGGGTTTGCGGCGACAGACGTCGAGCTGTGCTTCCTGAACTTCCGGAAAATTCTTGAGATCATGATGTTTGCATCCATTCTAGCGCACAAAGACGCGGAAATTGAGCTCTCTTCTCAAATTTGTGATCGTGCGTGGAACGCGCGCAAAATATTCGATTACTTGGAGAGTAAGAATTCCGATTTTTACCCAGTTGCGATCGAGACAGTTGACCACAATTCCGTTCCACCTTCCTTGGTGGCGCGACCTAATGGATTCCTGACGAAAGCGCAATTCCTCGAATTATATGACGTGCACTGCGGTAAGATGTTACACGCTACTCGTGAGGTTGTAATTCACAAACCTTATGTTGCCCCAATCGCGGAAATTCGACATTGGTGGGAAAAAATCTGGAAGCTTCTTCAACACCATTGGATCCACCTTTCGGACGACCTTTGCTTCGCCGTAATCCTCACGCTAAAGAACAGTGAATCGATTCAGGTTGCGCCGATGGGTCGAATTGAAGCGAATTTCGAGAAGAAGCAAGCATAACCAATAACTTTTACATCGCGTGGTGAGGAGATGACGTTGGGTTGGATTGGTTGATTGCCGAACGTAGCCGATGCTCAAGTTCTCTGTTCAACAATCGGCAAACTGGAGCCTCAATCTCCCTAGGATCCGATCTCGAAGCTAAACGCAGTGATCGCCAAGCCTTCGCCGATGGCGGTGTTTTTTTCGTCTAGGGTTGACGTTGGAATTTAGCCCCGATTCAGCCTGGGTTTACCCCAGTTCCAACTAATCGTTTTCGCCTTTGACACAATTTTTGACAACGAAGTTGAATTCCATTACCTTTTAGCCATGTGGTTAGCCCTAAAATATCATTTTATAACACGCTAGCCGATGATAATACAAAGTTATGTGACTGAAGGCCAACCATGCCTGTGATCATTCGGCGTATCGTTGACGATCGTTTTCAGAATCACGCCGAAATTACGCCGGACTGTTGGGATCTCCGAACTCAAATCGAGGCTCTCGAAGAGTGGATGTCGGCAAACAGCAACTCAATGGACACGAACAGCGAATGGATT
>JBGSIY010000206.1:0-4609 GCA_041742275.1 Pirellulaceae bacterium
CGAGCAAACAACGCTTGACTGCTCGCTCCCATCAATGAACAAAGCATTGTGACGGTCACCGTATTCAGGTCGAAACCTAAATACAATCGGAGAATTCCATACCAAATCGCCATGTCCAATAGACCAAGGCCCACGACGCTCAAGCCCATCACCGCTCCGCTGCGAAATGCAACTTGCAAACCATCGTTCAAGGACTTCATGGCCCCCGCTGCCGTTCGACTGCTGGCGTTAGTGGCTGTTTTCATGCCCAAATAACCTGCCAACCCAGACCAGAACCCACCGGTCAAAAACGCAAACGGAACGTACTTCTCTTGAACCTCCGCATAGGCGGCCCATAACAACAGCAGAAAGACGACAATCATAAATCCAGAAACCACAACGTATTGCTGACGCAGATAGGCTCCCGCACCGTCCCGTACGTAGCCAGCAATTTCAACCATGCGGGCATTTCCCGGATCGGATTGCATCATTCCTACATAAAATTTCCGTGCAAAAAAGAGCGCAGAAACAGAGGAGATAAGCATAATTCCCCAAAACAAATACTCGACGTTCGCTATTCCGCTGACGGGCAGAGTCGAGACGGCGGCGGAATTACTGTCCGCAGTGGTCGTGGCGACCGGCGTTTCTCCAGCAACCGTTTCTTGCCCTAACAAAACGCGGGTACTCAAGAGCAACAGCATGGACAAGCCTAAAATTGTCATGGCTCGCTTCCAAATCCCTGGATTCCGACGACTCTTTACTGTTGAAAATGGTATCACGATTAACCTCAGAATATTCAAATAGAATTTTTGGTTGTTTTTAGCTTTCGTTTTGTCGCAATCTCAGACAAAACACTCCCGATCCGCCATAAAAAATGTTGGCTTTTCCGCCGTTCAACTGGATCTTGGAACACACGCGACCCCACGACATCGCTACCGAGTGTGGGATCAGTTTGAATGATTTGTATAACTTTTCAAGACGTATTACCGACCTTTAAGTGGTTTGGCATGCCCTCACCCCCTGTTTAGCAGCAACAAAGGCACCACTAATTTATCGTATCGTCAGCTCTGTCTCGGCTCGCCTAAATCGGTCTTTCACTACGAGAATTCAAGGGTTTTTGATACCTGGCTCGCTCCCCAAAGTCAGCCCAATAACGTACGCCTTCAACTAATTCCCAGACAATCACTAGACAAAATGTCGCATAAATAAACAACAAAAAAGTTTGGTTCGGTTCACACCTTTGACAACCATGTTAACGCCTGATCTGCCACTTCGATGGTCTCATTTACATTCAAATTGCCTTTAGTAATTTGAGCCGAATTCACGACATACACTCCTTCGATGGAAGTTTGGGCGGGAGGCAATTTGTCTGAATAATTAAGTGTGGGCAGGGCCATAACATTGCGGGCTCGAGCCGTTTCAAACGCCAAGACTTGATCCCTACGAAAATCCGGGTACATCTTTTCCAAAATACCCAGAAGCCGCTCACGGATTGTCTCATCGCTCTCCCCGAAGGCAACATCGTCACCTGACATCACATACTTGGGCAAATAAACCAAGTGATTCCCACCAAGCTCAAGAGGATCAACAATCACCGTCATATTGATGATCCCCGTTAGCGGAACCCATTCATCCGTAATGTTGGTGACGTAATAGGGGGAAAGGGGTTCGCGGAGCAGCACTGACGAGCAAATCACGCCCAGGTACTCACATTGTTCATATAACTCGCGTTCGCTGTCTTTCAAATCAGGCAGCATCTGGGAAATGACAGGGGAGGGCGCCGTGACAATCACACGATCAAACCGCTGCGTCTCACCGTTGCGAAAGGTAACATCGACCCCCGCTTCAGTTTCATTACCTTCAGCGCGTCGAATCGATTCAATCGGCGCCGCGACCTTGATCTGCACCTGACGTTCGGCCAGCTTCTCAACGAAGGTCGCTAGAATCCGCGCATATCCGCCGGGAACATATCCAAACATCTCTTTTTTGAGTCCGCTATTGCGGGCGCGATACATGCGAGTAATGTACGACCAAATGAATGAAGCCGACACTCGCTGATACGCGTCTCCCAGTTTTGCCTTCAACAGCGGACGCCAAATTTTTTCAAATGTACTGTTGCCAGACCAACGTCGCAGCCATTTTTCGACCGGTATTCCCTCCATCTTTTTCCAGTTCTTCATTTTCGAACCGCAAAAAATGGTGCCTCCCAAGCGAATTTTCTCATATAAATTCAATGGAGGAAACTTTAGAAATTCGAGAGAGTTCGACATTGAATAGAATTTTCCACCGGAATAGAATCCGGTTTTTGTTTCCACCCAACGAATTTCTTTTTCCAAATCAAGTTCGCGAAGTAACTGCCGCAACGCCAAATCAGATAATAGGATTACATGATAGAAACGATCCCAAGTAACCTCATTTAAACGCCACGCGCTCGTCAGTCCGCCCAGCTCCGCCGCGGCTTCCACGACGCTGACTCGGTAACCCTCGCCCGCCATCCGCCAGGCTAGGGTCAACCCCATCATTCCACCACCCACGATACAGACCGATTTACTCATTGTTACTTGATCAACAGACTAGCCAAACAGGCGAAAAAAAAGAATGTAGGGTTGCAGGAAGAGTCGAACTTCGAACGGTGAGCATTTTTCACATGTTGAAATTCAGTGAAATACACCAGTGGATGCTGCGAATTCACTCAAAACGAAATTAGCGCAAAAAAAGTCGATGCTTTACCAATAGCCTTACGGTCTCCAGTGTTGTTCGCAGAACCTTCATCTTGCTGGGACTGGTCTTATTTTGATAACGCAGATGCAAGGGGATTTCTGCGCAGCGGACCGATTGCTTCCGCATTTTCAACAGCAGATCAGCGGTCACAGTAAACCCAGTTTCGGTCATGAATTTCTCGCCCCAGTAGTCGGCGGCCCGACGCAACGCAGCAACTCGAATGGCGCGAAAACCACACGTATAATCGGCGACATTTTTCATTGGGGCCATCGCAATGAACATAAACCGACCCAGTCGACTCAGCCACTCTCGATTGGCATTCAGACCTTCGATGGTCGCTCCCGGTTGAAACCGCGACGCAATCACAACCTCGTTGCCTTGGTCGATCAATCGCAACATCTCAAACACCGATTCGGGCGGATGAGTATTATCGCCGTCCATCGTTACGACAACATCTTCAGTTTCGGCATACTTCAACACCCATTCGATGCCTCGCTTCAGCGTCATCCCCAAGCCGACGTTTTTCGGATTTCCTAAATAAGTCAGCGGCAAACTTTTTGAGAAAGCGACAATCTCGTCGGCCACCCCATCTGTGCTGCCATCATCGACAACCACGACAGCCAATTGTTCTGTTGATCCATGAAACACGTCTTCAATACGCTTCAACAAATCCAAAATCGCTTGGCCCTCGTTGTAAACCGGCAAAACAAACCAAACCTTGGCTTGAAATTGAGCAGGTTGAAAGATCTGTTGATCTATCTCAGGGGCACGCAAATGTTCTTCTAACTGTTTCATACAGGATTAACGACTTCCAATTTATCGTGCGAGAAGGATCCGAGATGCCTCGGGAAGAAATAACTCACACGCCAACGCCACGAAATTCTGGAATTATTACTCAGTTCCAGTATTAATCTAAGCTAATTACGGCAAACACTATTGAATAGATGCGACATCTTCGCCTTGCAAATATTCATGAAAAATTCCGAATCTCGCGAACCGATGGGGAGACGAACCGAAGGGGGAGACGAGCCAATGGCGAAACAATCCATTCAGCGAAACTGGTCTACCAGAATTCTTAATCGACATTTCGCCGATACCTTACTTTCAGCCCAATTGCCCAGATGTTTACCCATTCCGTCTCGGGATAAACTTGCTTCATGCAGGCGTTGGAAACTCTCTTCCAGAATAAATCAGAAAACGCTGGCAGCCGATCCGGCTTCCCCCCACCCGGCCTCATAATCGGCATAACCGGAATCTACATTATCATTCCAATGCCAGACCCAATACAAATTCCAGAGCAAACGATAGGCTCCGCCGCCAATAAATTGGTTCTGGCATACACGCCACACCCATAAAACTGCATCGTTGCCATTTGCGACTATTTCGCTATCCGATTCGCCCCTCGATCTGACCCGGTTGAGGACTCGCCGATATCTGGCCCGTTAATTTAGACAGGCATCGATTCGCGCCCTCAGTCTGCTTCAATTCGCAAGTGCTATTTATCAACGCCGTTTGAAACTTGATTTTTGTTTTGCGCCGTCCCAATTTCAATTTGCTGGAAATCGGCCGTGTCGTCGAAGGACCCAACGCCAATTCGTCCTCCTTGAAATGTCTTGTCAGTGGCCGTCATCACAGGTTTTGTCATGTCATCATAAAACACTTTGATTGTCCCGGTACTGTCGTCACGTTCGATGCGCACGGTATGCCAATCGTCGTCCCAGGGAGTTCCCTCAGTCGTCGACGTGCTTATTTTTTCTCGGGCAGCGCGATTAACTATAAAGATTTGATTCGCATGGTTGTCCGTCGCTTTGGCCAAATGCACGTAATAAAACTGATCAGGATTTTGATAGTTCAAATAAAACACAACATCGCGATGTCCATAATCCGGATGCGTACTGCGGACTTTCAC
>JBGSIY010000207.1:0-7377 GCA_041742275.1 Pirellulaceae bacterium
TCCACCTCCTGAACCAATAAAGATGTCGATTCATCCGTCGCCGTGAGAGGAATCCGGGTTGATGTCCCATCGATAGCGACGGCGTCGCCCGTGATAAGGTGCAAGTATCGAAGTGAGGGGCCGTATAAAGGAGCTGCAAAAAGGCTCGTGGCATCAGTTCTTTTAACTTCCTTAAAGGTCAAAGGCTTATCCAAGTCGACTTTTTGCTGGATCCCGATTCTAGTGCGAGGTGATCCAAGAATTTCATTCGCTGGCGAGTCCGCGCGCTGACTGTATGCCACCGCAATCTCGACCGCTTCCCGAAATTCACGGTATCTTGAGATCGTGAAGCTATTCTTGTCAGAGGCTAGCCTCTGAAACTTCCAAGGAATCCATACCGCCAAACAGTAGGTGCCAAAATCTGCAGTCGCGTTGTTGATGCCAGGAATTAGGAAATCTTGCAGCATGCGCAGATTGACTGCCCGCATGCCAAGAAAATCGATTCCGCCTCCGCGCGGCGAAAAGCTCTGATTGAGGAATGGTCCGCTCGGGATTTTACTCATGACTCTCCTCGTACGCGCGCCACAGGCGACTAGGAACGAGTACGGCCCCGCAAGAACTACATATCGTCGGCGCTAGTCGCCGCAAATCTCGCCTTTTCTTGGGGTCGATAACGCACTGCCCACTACAGTCATCAGCGGCACAAGTTTCGCTTAAAGCTTCGACGGCAAAATGCCATTCCTTTCCGTATCGAATTCTTCTATCCGTTTGCAGCCAACGTTCGTTAAGATGTTCCGGAAAATCCACTGCGTATTGTTGCCCAGACGCCCGCCTCATAATCGCACATAGCTCTCGAAAGCCTGTGTGATCCTTCCAGCTTAACTTGGACAAATGCTCGATAGACGACTCGATGTCAGCCCACAAAATTCCCTCGGATTCGACAAAGATGTACCTTTTAAAAACCGTTTTGAGTGATGCCAGATCAATGTCAATGCCGCATGCCACAGTCGGTGCTACATCGAGAAACAGCAACCAAGCGTTGGCTGGAATCCGCCCTCCGGTTTGCGCTTCCGCAACGTGCCAGTAGGCAAACAACAGGCAGATGATCCCGGCAACCTCTATCGAAGGATCCTGTTGAAAGGTTTCGTGAAGGTCTTCGGCTAGAGAGGGAAAAGTAGGGTCACAATACCGGCAGTTTGCCGGTGGAGAAAAATCGGCATGCTGAATCCGCTCAACGAATAGCATTCTCACGAAGCCTCGGATCAATTCGTCCGAGTTGGGAATGTAGGTTTCATCCTCCAAATACTTAAGCAGCTGCCTGCGAGTCAGCAATGTTGCTACGAAAACTGCAGTTGCGACCGCCCATATCTTCCTTGAGCTGTTTTTGGTGACGACGATTTTTGACAACCGCGACTGAAGTTGTTCGTAGCTGCTGGATGCCTGCTTCCAAACCGACTTGACAATCCGAGTGGGGACTCGATCAGCTTTCGATTCCGTGGTGACTTCTTCATCTGCGCCATCTGCAGTCTTTGTTGTGGTGTCCTCGTCATCGTGCTTTGGATTCAAAAACTCCGCTAGAATTCTCTGGAACCATTGGAGGTCCTGAAGTTGCCCGGTTCCCGCTGTCGTGCCATACAAGTCGTGATCTGCGACGGGAGGCCAGATTGGAACCTTATCAGGGATCACGATCCGCGACTGAGATGTCGGAGCCAGTCCTTTTTGTTCGACGACGCTGCGCGGTAGTTCGTCATCGGCATCGAAAATGTTTTGCACGAGATGAAAAATGCAGGCCAAATCAGATGATTCGGGTAAGCCCTCACCCTCAAGCAGAGACATCGCCGCCCGCCATGCACTTCGATGTGTAGGATCGGATGAAAGCAGTAGCGGATTGTCGACGAGCGAGTCTCCCCTAACGCTTTGACCTGTGGCATCTATCGCCTCAATTGAGATGAGCGGTGTATTTTTTGTTCTTTCTTTGATCTGCTGGAACTTCTCCCACTCGATGTGGGCAACGGTTCCTTGGTGGAACAACTGCTTTAGCGCATACGAATCAGATATGCCCCCAACTTTAATAGTGACCGTGACATTCGCAAGCGGAATTTTGGCTGAATCGTTTACCAGCAACTCGATTTTGTTTCCACGGTCAACGGCCCAAAAAGGAAACCAATTGTCACCATCAACAAAGTCACTCGTCCTTACTTTAGTCGGCAGTTCCTCGCTGGGTTTTTCGGCGAAATATTGGTCGAGCACGTCTCGTTTGACACGTCTAAGCAAACCAGCTTCAACATTGTCACCTCCGAGTGCGGAAAGAGTGCAATTGGCACTCGTCGTAAAGAACCACTGCCCCCCATCACTATCGAATCCGTAGGCCTTCAGGTGCGAAAAGGCATTCTTGCGGCCCATTTTCAGTGCGTGAACGCTGACTCCATTCAGATCATCAAGTTCCGCAATCGAAACATCCAGTTCATTGCCACGGTGAACAGCGGGGAATACACCAATTTGGGTAGGCCTCAATTTTTCTTGTAGAATCCGTAGGCCCATTGTCCCGCCACCGAAATAGGGAGCTGCAACTCGCATTGTTCCACCGAGGAAAAAATCGCGAAACTGTTCGACGAGTGGACCGTTAAAGTTGCTCAGAAATCTGACGTCAGGATCCTTTTCGTTTGGCATTTTGCGGGCAATATCCTCCAGTGCCTTTTGCATCTCATCCAATGTTTCGATCGCCAAGAGCCGTCGTGCACTAACACCAGGCCAAAACGATCGAAGACCGGCTAGAAAACTCGCGATGTCTTTGGCAACGGTTTGAGAGGGGCCGCCCTCCGTTAACTCCACCACATCAAAGAGTTCGTTGTTGTCCATGAAGCCCGACTGCGTCAGGTTTCCACTTCCGACAAGAAGAGCCGCTTTACCCTCCCCGATCATCAGCCAGACTTTGGGGTGAAAACTGTGTTGGGCTGGAACACAGATCGCCATGTATTCGCGACCGACCGACCTCAATGCACTCGATTCGATGGTCGCACGATGAAATCCGAGTTTGTCGCACAACAACAGGCAACGACGCAAATTTTTGCGATTGATTTCTGGATAAACCATTCCTTCGAAAAACGCCAAACTGATCGTGTATGTGGTCCCGAGAACGAATGTAGGAGCAAAGAGTTTGAAAAACTCTTTTAGCGGCATTTGGGGCACATCAGCCATTCTTGTAAACAACCTTTAAGAGTCCCAATGCATTAAAACGGACAAAGTTGGTCTATTTTCAATGGACTGCAACTTAGACCTCCAGCCCCTCTTCAAAAAAGTCGCCTGATACCTCTTTGAGCATATAAACCGACTTTGTCGATACTCCGACATCGTGTTCAATCATGAACTCTGCAAGTTTCTTTCCGTCAATCAAAACGACTCGTTTACCTTCAATCCGATCAACGAAGGTTGTTGCGTCTTCGGAGAATCGTCCAGTGGTTAGGATAACACCCTTCTTTGCCCGAATCAAATCCATGCTACCGACAAAGGCCTGTACCACTGGACGCCCGACGGTGCCTTGCCAGCGCTTGGCTTGAATACAGACAACGTCCAAACCCAACTTGTCTTCACGAATTATTCCGTCAATGCCTCCATCGCGAACGTAATTGGTTACCTCGGCACTTTCCACGCCGCCGCCATATCCCATTGCTTGCAACAGTTGAACCACAACGTGCTCAAAAAATGCGGGTGACACCGATCCAAGCTTTTCAAGCAATTCATCGGCCACGGCTGATTGAAGCTCTTTGAATGCCGACTCCATTTGCTCCAACGGAGTCGGTTGGTGATCCAGCACATCTGCGGAGACTTCCCGTTGTTTGATTGCTTCATTGTTTCCACCACGAACGGATTCAAGGTATTCGTCGAATTGTCTTAGAAACCGCACATTGATGCATTCGGGAGACTGATCAAGAATTGTCTTGCCCTTGGAGGAGATTCGAACACGTCCTCTTGACGGGCTTTCGACGAGGCCAGCCATTTTCAAATGAGCCTTCGCCCATGCAACTCGGTTAGTGAAAACGGTCTGTTGACCGCTCGGCAATAACTCTGCTAACTCCGACTCGTTAAGTTGGAAATGGTCGCTAAGTTGGTTGTACAACTCTTTCATTGTGCGATTATTGTCATCTGCCAAAATCTTGAGAAGTGGAAGCATGATGGATTGGAAATCAGGAATCGCCATGTTCAACACCCTAAATTTTTTTGACGGCGTGAGATCCCGGACCTTCTTTCCAGGATTTTTTTACGCCGGGGAAAAAATCTAGTTTAGTACAACACTACAGGGTCCGCCAGCTAGTGGAAGACGCTATTGGACCGGCCTTTCAGCAAGCACGGTTCGTCCCTACGCCCTTAAGCGTGTTAATGTTTGGTATTCCAGTATGTTTGAGTCAATATCATGATAAAGAAGCTAAGATGTTGATCCTCCGAAATAGGATGCCAGACGTGACCTATCACGAGCTAGTAGCGGCTCCGGATCTTAATTGCCTCTTCGATCCATGCGGCGAGATTTTCTTGAATGTAGCCGTAAGCAAATTTGCTATCGGCAAAAGCAGGATCGTATGTCTTCACTATCGAATCAAGTGTTGTGCTACCAAACTTGAAATGCGCAAACGGATTTGCTCCCTTCTTCGATTGAAGACCAGCTAAGTTCTTGAGATTGTGAATGTTGATTCCCACGATACCTTTTCCGAGGGACCAACCAGTTTTGATTTCGTAATCGATCCATTTTCTTTTGGCTGTCGTCGCGCCGACAAGAACGACAACAACAGACTTACCGTCCATCTGGTTCTTAATCCAACGCTCGATGGCTGTGTCGTTACCCCTGATGGCTTCCCACTCATTGTCGGTCGCAGGGGCGTTTCCTTCGATAACCCCCATGCTTCTAACCTGCGACGCTCTTTGTGCATCCGCATCGAATTCGAAGCTGTAAAACACTTTTCTTTTCATAGACGATTCTCCTAAATGGATTGCAAATACTTAACAAACTCAACGATGGCTTTTCGGACTTCAGGTAGCTCGACCTTTTCAGGTCGCAATCGATGCAAGTACTTCTGAACAACATCTGCATCGAAGCCTGGGTAGAAGTCATTGGGTGATTCCCAGACTTCATTCCAAAGCGATTCTGCGAGATATCCTGTACATCCAACCGGGACAGGGATGACCCCGTGTTGCCTGCAGATTGAAAACTCCTCTGCAATACCGTTCGACTCAACAACCTTGCCGTCCTGCAACTTATTACCGAAAACGAAAACACCGATTCCGGCATACTCGATCATTTCGTTTCGATACTTGGTCCACTGTTCTGGAAGCGTACCTTCGCCAGTCGAAAACTGAGGAAACGGACGCATTACAAGGTCCTCATCCGTTACGGTTTTATTGCGTTTCGAAAGGTTCGCGAGAGTGCCATTGATGATCGCGCTTCCTACCCCCAAGCCGAAACCGGTGATGATCCGGTTCTTTGCTTCAGACAGGTCAGATGCCAATTCATGTAAGAAGGCCTGGGAGTCGCTCGGCGAGTATCGACCATACTCATGCGCTGCACCGGAGATGAATACTGACGACCGACGATATCGAAAGACAAGTTGACGCAAGAGATCAGTAATCTCATCGAACGAATTCACTAGCACTGTATGAATACCAAATCGCTTAAGATCGGCGAGAAATAACTGCTGCTTCAAGGCTCTGCGCTCGAACTGCTCATTTGATTCGCCTGCATCTTTGGTTACTCGACGTTGAATAGAGTAGTGAGTGCGTTGATGCTGGTCGTACTGAATCCGGACTCGGCTAAGTATGTAGTCGATGTTCGGATCGGTGAAACTGAAGCCCAAAAACAAGAACGTTCGCTCGATTAAGTCTCCTCGCAACGCATCAACGAAAGGCTGCATGTTCGTCGAATAAGACTCATAGTCGTCTTTGTTTATGACCGCCTCACTCGGGTGATCGATATCGCCATGCATCTTAAAGACAGTTACGTCTCGGTCTAACTTCGTCGTCGCAAGCTGTCGAATCGTGTACTTAACGTCTGGAACCCTCTTTGCAGCTATAAGTGATGTCTCGATCAGTTTGTCATAGTTGGTTGTCCAATAGGCTTGGATTGGTAACTGTGTGAGCAAACGATGGTTCTCATGAGGCGTTTTCATCTCTGAAAACTGCTCAAAAATCTTCGCAGTCAACTTACTCTTGCTGCGATTCTGATTGCAGTAATACTGAGCTACGGTAACAAGATCCACCTCTTGATTAGGATCAAGCCCTAGATCACGAATCGGCTCCTCGAGAAGACCTTTCCAATCAACATAGCCGGAGCTACGCGACAAGCCCGCACCAACAAAAACTGCAGCGTTCTTGTTGTGTAGCTCACGTGTGAAGTCACGCAACAACACGGCTGCCAAGATTTCTTCGCTCAATGTATCAACTCCTATATCTAGTAACTCTTCGAACCACTGAAATGCTTCAACCAAATTCCTTGCCCAGCCGGTGGCATCACTGCTGCCAGATCTCGCCCGAGCGATTGATCTCGCTCCTCTGTTATCTTTCTATAGATCGAAAGATACTCGTTGCCATGCTCGTAGCCCTTATCGTCTCTCGTGGGTATGATGAAAACCTTGTCAGGACCTTTTTGGCTGTCAGCTATCCCGATTTCCCATGGACACCATCGTGAAACGCGGCATGAGTTTGCGGTCGCTAAGAACAAGAACAGCTGGCACTCCTTGATCTTGGCCTTTAATCGATTTGCAGTCTCGCCGCTTATCTTTTCTGGCATCGTTTCATCAAGCCAATCAATGTACACATTCCATCCCATTTCTTTCAGGTAGACGCGAAGGCCTTCAGCTAGTTCGCGATCCAAATGACTATGGCTTAGAAATGCAGTATCACGCCCCTGAATCGATGCTTCCTTGGTTGAGTATCGTTCTACGATCACGCCACGGGAGCGCGCGTTCCGAAGGGTTGCTTGTTTAATAAACATATCGCTGTTCCAGGAATAGTATGGATTTGCAAAAACCGGTGTTCTTGAAGGGTGTCGAGCGGGCAATTGCAATCACCCGCATAATCACGATCTCTTCTGCGAATTCAGAATCGGGTGTTAATTAGTTATTTCCCTATCAGCACTTTCTCATCGCTCTCAATCTTCGGCACATCCAATCCTTCGATGGTTGGCAGCGAAGTGCCGATGAAGCCTTGGAGGTCGCCGTAGAAGCTGGCGAGGTTGCCGACTGCGCGGAGGATTTGTTTTTCTCGCTTGGACCAGAGACGCTTTGTCGAACGCTTCTCGGAATCGAGGTCGACTTGCATCGAGATCAGGGCTTCGACGACTCCAGTCACTCGCTGCTGGAACTCGGTGCCGGTTAGATAGTTGTAGACAAGCTCGGTCTTCTCGTGCTGGTC
>JBGSIY010000208.1:0-8677 GCA_041742275.1 Pirellulaceae bacterium
GAGTGACATGGCCAGCCAAACCCATTTTTTGTTGGCGCGAGGCAGGGCCGTTTAAACTGGGAATCGAGTTATCCCCTCGCGACTCAATTTGGGTTATGGGGAATGTGGGGATGTGGTTCCAAATGAACGAGAACATCCCGAACTCCGGTAAACTGTTCAATCAGTCTCGCTTTGACGCGATGCCCAATTTGATGACCATGCTCGACGGTCAGTTCTGCAGGGACTTCAATATGAATATCCACAAAATATTCGAGTCCCGATTTGCGGACCCATAACGTCTCAACGTCTTTTACGTCGGGGATATTCAAGGCGGCCTCACGCATTTTTTCGACCATGGCGGAACTGGCTTGTATGTCCATTAAAGAACTGGCACTTTGCCGAAACAATTGAACACCGGAGACGGCGATCGCCGCTGCAACAATCAAAGCGGCCACTTCGTCGGCCCACGCGTAATCCGTTCCTCCAACGCGTATAACTAACAATCCAACGAGAACGGCCGCGGCACACATTGCGTCACTGCGATGATCCCACGCATTGGCGATGATCGATGCCGAGCCAGCTCGGATGCCGACAGATCGGTTGTACCAATACAACGATTCTTTGATCACAATGTTGGCGCCAGCGATCCACAGAGCCCAGATCGGCGGTACATCGTGAATCAATCCCAGTCGTTGCACGGCTTCCCACGTGATCATGACTGCCGAAACGATGATCAAAACCGCAACATTGGTGGCCGCAATTCCTTCAGCCCGACTATGACCATAGGGATGTTCTTGATCGGCAGGGCGTTGGGCAATCTGTAAACCCACCAACACGACGATCGTGGCCACAACGTCCCCCAAGGAGTTAACCGCATCGGCAATGAGCGCAAAAGAATTACCAATGATGCCGCCGATTAATTTAACGAGACCCAATCCCAAGTTTAAAATTAAACTCAACATCGCGGCTCGTGTTACTTGGCGATAGAGATCGGCAATGGTTGCCTTGCTCGTCAATTTAACCTCTGCTAAAAAAAATGATCGCCCCAGCGAACTTTTGCTCCGTCGCGTCAGGGAACGGAGTAAGTTCGTATTTCACTTCATGCAAACGCACACGTTCATCCCAAGAAGGCACTGACCCTGTCCCAACGACGGCCTGGATACCATGACGACTTGAACCCCCGATCTTATTCTAACAAGCTGATTAGCGGAAATGGACCAATGGTTTCATTGCCTGAGAAACGCCGAAGCGATTTATGAAAACGGTGGGACGAAAAGCCGCTAGGCGCAAGCAACCAAAATCTTAAAAGGCCTCCGTGAGTCCAACATAAAAATATCAAAATGGTTCGCCACATGAACCTTTACGAATATACGACAGGCGGAAGCTATAACACCCGTTTGCCCATTCAACTTATTTCAATACCGTTGTCGGAAAATGGGATACGGGCTGTAGTTTGCGTTTTTGCTGTCGTCAGACTGAACCGCAACTACGTTTCCATCGGTCGCAGCGAACTGCCTAGGTCCCAGCCACTATGTATCACGTTTTTCTGCCACTGGCGATTTAAAATTGTAGGGCGTGCGGCGGAACGAATGCTGACTGACGGGTATGAAGGCTGAGAAATCACTAAAGTAGAGATGATGAGTGATTTCAATCGTTTGTGGATAAATTTCGACCAGATTGAAACTGTTTTTCTCTTGCTCGCGCCCCCGCCCTCGGCGTGAGGTCGTTGTTCCCGATTGAACGATGATAATCCCACGATCGCGATGGATACCGGGATAGAAATCGAGTGAGTTGCCAATGTAGGCACGATGCAGATGCCCCCCAAGAATCAGTTCCACATCCAATTCTATGAACTTCATAATCGCACGTTTACTTTTGAGCATCGAACGGTCACTCAAATGGTCCGGAGCCGGTGCAAAATGGTGATGGGCCACAACGATCTTAATCGCATCCGCCGGCGCTCCCGCAAAAATCTCTCGGCAAAAGTCCAACTGCCACCCATGAATTCGACCATTGCTGATGGTGAGCCAAGGTGCTGTGGAATCAAGGCCGACGATAACAGCCGACTTCAAACGCAGGACGGGGTTAAGATCTTGATTGATCAATTCCTGATAGAGCCCCAACGGATTTCGAAATCGCTCGAGAGGGCGATCAAGAGGGACGTCGTGATTTCCGGGAATCACCAAGAGGGGAACTTTAGGAAACCTTAGCAGGTAATCTGCGGCGTCTTGAAATTGACTGCGGCGGGCGCGCTGAGTCAGATCGCCACTGACAACGATCATATCGGGCGCGAGCGCGACGGCACTGGCGAGCGCGGCTTCGGCTGCCTCCGGTACAAAAGGCGGTCCAAAATGCAAATCTGAAATGTGCAAGATGCGCAGCAGCGGGAGCGAGCGCTCGCTTTCTTCATGGTCTCTCTGCAGCGCAGCTGTAGTGGGTTGCCAGGGTTCATTGATCATAGGACGGGTTCGGACTCCAACGCGATACTTAATTCTTCATGACCTTTCTAGCTGCAGATGCCGTACCAAACGGCGAGCTAGAACAAATCGCATTATAGGCCCGTATCTCTCCACGTAACTCAACGTACAAGTGCGATTTCGCTCACTTCACAAGTAAATCAAATGGATGTACAGATGAAAAGACTGCCATCGTGACCCGTATCGCGGGTGCGGCCTAAAAAATGCTGGTTCGTTGACTCCAAGGGAACATAAAATGCAGCGTCCACTGGCAATTCAACTTTCAGCGATATTTTTATTCGTGCTCTTGATCGGCGCGATAGGCCTTTTCGCTGGGCAATTCGATGAATTGGGATGGTTGGTCGAAAATGAAGAGCGATTGAGGGGGTTTGTTCAAAAGTCGCCTTGGATAGGATGGTTTTTGGGATTTGCTCTTTATTTTTTGTTCTCTTTGATACCGGGAACCGTGGGTAAATCCGTCGTCTGCGGTTGGATCTTTGGTTTTTGGCCTGCCGTGCTGATGGTTGACTTAGCACTCACGGGTGCGGCGTTGATCAGCTTCTCTGCTGCCCGACATTTGATGCGACAATACGTTGAGTCGCGATTTGCCGCCATCATTGGAATTTTGAATCGACATTTAGAACAGGATGGAGTGAGCTATTTGCTGATGTTACGTTTCGCTCATATTCCATTCAGCTTTATGAACTATTCGTTGGCCATTACGTCCGTTTCCTATTCGACGTTTTGCCTAACAACCGCCGTGGGGCTTCTTCCCAGCACGATGGTATTTGTATTCATCGGCACGCGAATTCCCTCGATCAAAACGATCGCGGAAAAAGGCGTGTGGGAGTTGATGGACCCCATCCTCTTCGTGGGCTTGGCGGCAACAACGGTATTTCCGCTACTCTTGCGTTGGGCCCAACATCGCCTGCGACGTTCGGGATTAAAATCAGACAAGTCCGTTGAGGTCCATCCAGCGGAAGCGGAATCGAACAGGGATCTGCCGTGAATCTCAACTTGAACCCATACTTGCTCGGGATAATCGGCGTGACGTTCTTGGCACTCGTCGTCGGCACGGTTGTGCGTTTTATCGAGTTGAAACGCCACGCCTCGGCAGTCACGCGGGAGCGTTGGCAGAGTCTTCAAGTGTGGTGGCTATTAGCGTTATTATGGTCGATCGCCATATTGATAGGGCAGATTGGGGTTGCCATCCTCTTATGCATCGCCAGCATCATTGCCTTCAGAGAATTCCTGCGATTGTTGGGACCGCGAAGCGAAATCGGATGGCCGATGGAATTGTCGTTGTGTTTGATAATCGTCGTTCATTATTCCGCCATCGCCGTGGGTTGGGGACCGGAAGTTGCCTGGGGATTCCCCATAATGGCAGTTTTATTTATTGGATCGTGCAGTGCTTTGATCTATCCGCCCAAAAACTATTTACGTTTTTCCGCCGGGTTATTTTGGGGAATGATGCTCACGGTCTTTGGGTTGTCACATGGACTGTTACTGTGTAGTGCCCGATGGTTGGCCACTCCTCTGGCTGGTGAATTGAGTTGGTTTCTGTATTTGATACTATTGACAGAAACGAATGATATTGGCCAAGCGTTAGTGGGGCGTCGTTTTGGAAAGCACAAAATTTCACCGCGAATTTCGCCGAACAAATCTGCCGAAGGGTTGGTGGGTGGAGTCCTTCTAACAGCCATCGTTGCCATTGGTTTGGCCCCTCCGCTAACAACTTTTTTTGTGAAAAGTAATTATGCGACGGGATTTCTGTTGGCCTTGGCGTCGGGCATCCTCGTTTCATTGATCGGTTATTTGGGGGACATCAATATGTCCGGTGCCAAGCGAGACGCGGGGGTCAAGGACGGGAGTCGTTTGCTCCCTGGCATGGGAGGGATGATCGATCGTATTGATAGCTTGACGTTTACCGCTCCCGCGTTCTATTTCTTCTTAATCGCACTCGGCCCGTACACCCATCGAGCTGCCTAAAAATTCACAACTCAACCAAAATCGGGAGAAGTTTATGAACGAACTGGAACCAAGGGATGCAGCTTATAAGCATTCCATTATCACAGTTCCCAATCTGATTTGCTTTTTCCGTTTGTTTGGATCAATGGTTTTGATTCTATTGGCAGTCTTGGGTTGGCGTTATGGATTTGTGATCTTGTTTATCGCATTAAGCCTTTCTGATTGGATTGATGGAAAGCTCGCTCGTTGGCTGAAGCAACGTTCTGATTTTGGAGCACAACTGGACAGCACAGCAGACGCGGCAATGTATATCGGGTTGTTGGGTGGCAGCATTTTTTTGAGTTGGCCAACATTATGGGACGAGCGATATTTCTTGATCGTCGGCCTGGGGAGTTACGCTTTGACAACCGGGTTGGGGTGGTGGAAATACGGGCGAACGCCCAGTTATCACACCTATGGGGCCAAGTTCACACAATGGTTGGCTCTGATCGGCGGTGCTACATTAATCCTCGAATGGACTGTCTGGCCATTACGTATCACTATGATTTCTTTGTTGTTAACCAATTTGGAAGCGGTTGCGATCACGTGCGTGTTGCCGAAGTGGCGAGCTGACGTTTTGACTTTGTTTCATGTTTGGCCTACAGAGCGTGTGCCCCCCAAAGACATCAAGGAGGATTCCGCCGAAGAGACAACGGAAATGCCCCCTGCCCCCTAAACCTTCCCAACCTGGCGTCAAATTCATTAAGATGCCGCCAAATCGGATTACGCCATTTCAAAGAATCCTGGCCTCGCGAGAAAAGTTTGGGACAATGACTTCGCAGCCACTGCGCAACTCGCGATCACCCGTTCAGCGATTATTCGATGCTGTATTTTTCAAGAACGCGGTAGAGTGAACGGCGATTAATGCCTAATGCACGTGCTGTTTTGGTTTTGTTCTTGTCACAGCGTTTATACGTTTCCTCGACGTGAATTCGGTTGAGTGTTTCCAAGTCGACATGTTCGTTGATCGCCGCCACCAAACGAATCGGCTTGGCTTCCACAATAGCATTGGGGAGGTTTTTCAACTCGATTCGATTGTCTTCCGCCAAAACTTTGGCACGTTCAATTGCATTTTGGAGTTGGCGAACATTGCCTGGCCAACTGTAACTATTGAGCCGCTGCATAACCTCATCGTCGATGATCCAGTCTTCACCAGCAAACTGTTCGGCCAATAATTTGATATCTCCAAATCGTTGCCGCAACGGTGGAAGGTCGATACTCAGGACATTGATTCGATAATACAGGTCTTCCCGAAACCGTTTTTCTTTGACATCCTGCTCCAGGTCGCGGTTGGTGGCGGCAATCAATCGCACTTTCACGTGTCTCTCGACAATCGACCCGACGCGTCGTAGCGAGCCGTCCTCCAGGACGCGGAGCAACTTGGACTGCAGACCCCCACTCATTTCACCGAATTCGTCGATGAAAAGCGTACCGCCGTCGGCAATTTCAAACAGCCCGGGTTTGGCAGCCACGGCCCCGGTGAACGAACCAATCTCATGTCCGAACAATTCGCTCTCGAGCAATTGTTCCGCCAAGGCAGCGCAATTGATGATGACCAACGGACGATCGGATAGAGGACTTGATTTATGAATCGCGCGAGCCACCAGCTCTTTGCCAGTACCACTTTCGCCTTGGATCAGCACGGGACGATCGGAGTCTGAAGTGCGGTCAATCAGTCGAAAGACTTCTTGCATGGCCGCAGATTGGCCCGTGATGGAATGCGTTGGTGTTTGGCGGCGGAGGACTTCTTTTAATTGTTCGTTTTCTTTTTCCAGCTTTTTGGTTTCACAAGCCCTTTTGATCATGCGGGCCAGGTCATCGAGTTTCGCAGGTTTTGTCAGAAAATCATAAGCTCCCTTTTTTATGGAATCGACAGCGTTTTCAATCGTCCCCCCCCCCGTCAACATGATCACTTTGGGTTTCTGTTCCCGTTCCATCAATTTTTCTAAAACATGAATTCCATTCATCCCGGGCATATGAATATCCAATACGACCACATCGAAAAATCGATTGGTAGAAATATTCAGTGCTTCCTCGCCGTCCTCGGCCTGATCAACTTGAAACCCCAAACGGGAAAAATAGCGAGCGGCCGACTCGCGAAAGTCTGCCTCATCGTCGACCAAGAGGAGTTTGATTTCTTCCGCCGGGCGAGTGGAACTTTCCAGTGGATTTTTCATAGTCGATATCAGGGGCTGTAGGTTAGTTGGAGATTTCAATTCAGCAGTCATTTTTTAGCGAGCGCGTCACATTGATGTAAAAATCACAAAGCGTTTTTGCGATGTCAGAGTATCAGAATTGTTATTTCGTGTCTCGGACTAACATCACGGGGCAAGTTGCGCGTCGCATAACGTATTCGGCGCAGCTCCCCAAGATTCGTTGCAGTCCCGTCCGCCCGTGCGTCCCCATAACCAAAAGTCGGGGTTGGGTGTTGGTTACAAAATCAAGAATTTTAGTCGAGGGTGGGCCGGCCAGGTGATGATAATGAACTTTTACTTCCGTCATACTTGGTTTCACTTCGAGAAACCGATGATGATCATCAATCATCTCTGTCGGCGAAGTCAAATAACCAGGCCAGGCTGTCGCTGCCGCATCTGGACTAATGGTGACGTAGACCAGATCCAAATCGACACCAAACAATGTTGCAAAAGTTGCGGCCATGTCGATGGTTTTTTGGTAGACGTTTTCGATGTCAACAGCACAGGCAACGTTGTTTTGCGGCATATCTATTCCTCTTCTCAGTGGATGGATCGATCATGAATCGGACAGACCCGCAGTCACCCCAGCCTTGATCGCCAGCACTGGGCATTCCGCCTTGCGCACGACCGACTCGGCGATACTCCCCATGATGGCCCGTGATAAACCTGTTCTTCCATGCGTCGCCATGACAATCAAATCGATCTGATTGTCGCGGGCATATTCGATGATCGTTTCGGCTGGCATGCCAATTTGAACGACGTGACTAAATTCGATTCCGGCTTGAGTCGGTTTGATTTCTTTTAATTGCTTGAGGGCGTCGATTTCTTCTTGTTCACGATCGACATACATGTTGTTGGCAAAGTTTCCCAGAGCGACGTTTAAATAGACGATTTCTGCTTTGGTGGCGGATGCCAAGAGGCAGGCGTAGTCATTTGCGGTTTGGTTAGGTTCGGAAAAGTCGATCGGGCAGAGAATTTTTTTGATGTTCATTTGGGCTAAATACCTAAATAGTGACTAACTTAATTATCTCTTGAGACTGTGCGTCGCTCGATGCGATTCACAGTTTGGCAGATTACATAGATATGGGTTGAACTGCCGACTGGTGGAATCGGGGCGAAGTCGCCATTTTCGATGGACAAATTCGCATTGAATGCTGGGGCCGCTTGGCCACGTCGGCAACATTCGTCGTCATTTCCGTCTTGGATTCGGCGAAATCGTCGGCGACCATCCGCAGGCGCGCATCCGAGTTTGGCAGCCGCGCTGACACTGTAGGCAAGTAATATGCCAAATGAATTTCAAAAAATTCGAGAAACGGGAACGATCGATTTTGATTGCGTTTTGTTCAGGAGATCCAATGTGGCTGTGCGGGGTCGCAAAGTTTACCGATGAAACCTACAGGCGGGCTGTTTTGACACAGGAGCGCGCGATAACGCTCACCTGGACTTACGAGCACTGTTGGGGAGTTCAATGATAAAACGCGCCCCCACCTTCAGGTCGGGATCGGCAATAATGCGTCCATTGTGGGAGTCGATATAGCGTCGCGTGATCGCGAGACCAAGACCCGTCCCCTTGGTTTTGGTTGTATAGAAAGGCGCAAATATTTTTTCGTGCGTTCCGGGTGCGATTCCTCCCCCCTGATCGGTGACTTCAATGCGCAGGGGATGGGGACCCATCTGCGTATTGCTCAACCGAACTGAAACGTCTCCTTGTGGGGGACTCGCAAAGGCCGCGTTTTCAAGCAGGTTGCGCATGACCATTTGAATGCGATTGTCGTCAACATAGACTGAGTCAGGAAAATTGGGGTCGCTATCGATTGTCAATTTCGGAGACTGAGTGTGGGGTTTTGCATCGAGAATCGCTTGCCATGTGTCTTGGATAATGGAGACCAAATCGCATTCACGGCGTTCCAAGATAATCGGCGCCGAGTAATTGCGGACTTCTTCCAATAGAAAGTGCAAATCATCCAACGCCTTTTGCACTTTGCGAACCAGTTCTAGGCTTTGGGGTCTGCCCTCCAGGTCTAAGGCCAATTCGCTCAA